>JAUWFP010000151.1 GCA_030606845.1 Anaerolineales bacterium
CCTATGCTGCCGGAACAAGCGGCACCTCTACGCACGGCCGCGCTGGAGAGGACGACGAAGTCTTTCCTGAACCATGCGCATCAAGCGGGATTCAACCCGGATGAAGTTTCGATATTGTTGGATGTGTTAATTAGTACCTGGCGCAAGGAGGGCAAACCGCCCAAGTTCGAGGGATGATCTGGTCCGGTTAAACCAAGCCCTCGACGAAGGGCTCAAGAAAGCTGAGGGAGCGGGCTGCGTGTTTTTGGCTAATGCACAGCAAAAACCTTCATCTCTTCTCTGGGCCATGATGTGACGGGGGTAACGAGAAATACACAGAGGAACGCGGATATTCAAGGGGTGGTTTTCTGAGTGAAGACAAGAGGTAGGTATGGATGTTTCACGTGAAACATAGTCATCGGGGTTCACTTGAAACACCTCGCCCAGAATGACACAACTGAGTCGTTACGAAAAAGCAAGGTAGAATAACGGGCTATGGCACAGATGTTAGGAGATTCGCGGGGGTGGCGTCGACGACGCGGTTAGGGTTATGCCCAACGAAGCTCGTTGTGTCATATGGTCAAGGCTTGGCTGAGTGATCGGTTTCCGGGAGCAGTGGCAATGCTCGCAGCGGCGCATTTACTTAATGGTTTGTTGATGATCGCCCTCCCCCTGGTTTTGGGTGTCGTGTTGGCGAGGCGATGGCGACTCAGTTGGGGTTTATTTGGCGTGGGGGCGGCTACCTTCGTCGCTTCACAGCTCTTACATATACCCTTTAATTATCTGGTTCTGACGCCCTTTGTGACTGAGCGGGGGATGTTCGCGGCTGGCGGGTTGGCGTTTATGGCGGCCGCACTGTTGTACGGCCTTTCTGCAGGAGTATTCGAAGAGATGGCGCGCTATATCGTCATGCGCCGCTGGGCGCCTGCTGCTCGAAGCCTGCCCAATGCGCTCATGTTTGGGGCGGGCCATGGCGGTAGTGAGGCGATTATCCTTGGCGGGTTTGTTCTATACGGATTTTTTCAAGCCGTGGCGTTGCGCGGGGCGGATCTTGCAAAGACTCTGCCTCTGGAGCAAGTGGATGTCGTCGCGGCCCAGATGGCGCTCTATTGGAACATGCCCTGGTATAAGGCCCTGTTGGGAGCCGTCGAACGAGCAGGTGCGATTTGTTTTCATTTGAGCGCAAGTGCCTTGGTTCTCCAAAGTGTTCGCCGCGGTGGATGGGGGTGGTTGGCGGGAGCCGTAGCGTGGCATACGCTGTTCAACACAGCGACGTTAATCGTAATGGATCGCTGGGGTGTCTACGCGGCCGAGGGGATCGTCATTGTTGGAGCAGGGATAAGTCTGTTAATAATATTCGCAATAAAACGGATGGATGCGCCGGGAGAGGATATAGATGTGGATCCCCCGAGTACATCGCCGTCTAACTCAAGAGTGCCGCGAATTAAAGATGAGGAGATATCAGACGATAGTCTTGAGGATAGCCGCTACGCTTGATCGGGAGAGAGTAGTTTTTCGCCGGGCGGATATCCGCTTCTGAGGAGAATTAGGATGATTGTTGCGAAGGGGTTAACCAAGCGCTTCGGTGATGTGCTGGCGGTCGACGGTCTGGACATGGAGGTCAAGTCGGGCGAGATCTTTGGTTTCCTGGGGCCAAACGGAGCGGGGAAGACGACGACCATCCGTATGCTGAGTGCGTTAATTTCACCGACTTCGGGGAAAGCAAAGGTCGCCGGGTATGAAGTAGGGCGAGAGGATAACGAGATCAGGCGCAACGCAGGAATATTAACCGAGTCGCCGGGGTTGTACGACCGCCTGAGTGCGGAGAGGAACTTAAGCTTCTTCGCCGAATTGCATGATGTGGAGGATGTGGCCGGGCAGGTGGAGCGCTATCTTCGCCTATTGGGGTTGTGGGATCGGCGCGCGGATGTGGCGGCGACTTTCTCAAAGGGAATGCGGCAGAAGTTGGCCATCGCTCGGGCGATGCTGCATGAACCGAAAGTGCTCTTCCTTGATGAGCCGACAGCAGGGCTCGACCCGGAGATGGCGCGTTTGGTGCGGGAATTCATCGGTGAGTTAAAGGACAAGGGACGAACAATCTTCCTCTGTACCCATAATCTCGACGAGGCGGACCGGCTATGTGACCGCATCGCCGTGGTTAATACTCGCTTACTGGCGCTAGACACACCCGAAGCGCTGCGGGCCAAACTTTATGACCGCGTGGTCGTGGTTCACCTGAGCGCGGTCGCTCCTGCATATGAAAAGGCGGTAAGCAAGCAGCCCTTCGTACGCTCCGTTGAGACAAAGGATAACAAGCTAGTCGTCGGGTTAGACAACCCAGAGAAGAATAACCCGGAATTGATCCGGGCGTTGGTGGATGCTGGCGCGGATATTCAATTTGTCGGCGAGCTGCGCCGGTCCCTGGAAGAGATTTATTTGCGCCTGGTTAAGTAATAACTTGATTTGACCATTGTTTCGTGGTGTGGATATCGCCTGGATGTTGCTTTACATAACTACACTTGTTTTGGTTGGGATGTATTGGAGCGAAGGAAGTGTGGTGCCCACAAAACAGGTAGATTCTTGTTTAAGAGGTGAATCATGCGGAAAATTTGGGTGATCGCGCGTAAGGAGTGGGCCGAAGTATTCAAGAATCGCTTCGTGCTCTTTACGGTGGTTTTCATGCCGCTCATGATGACCGCCCTGCCGTTAATCATTCTCTATACCATGGGTACTCCCGAAGAGATGGCCGGATTTTCGGCAGCGGATATGCCCGCCAGTTTCGCGGACTTGTGTGAGGGGATGAGTGGTGAAACATGCGGACAATACTTCATCGTGAGTCAGTTCATGCTACTGTTTATGTTGATGCCGCTTGCCATTCCGGCGACCTTCGCTTCTTACAGTATTGTGGGTGAGAAAACAACGAGAACGCTGGAGCCGGTGCTGGCGACGCCGGTGACGACTCTAGAGCTTCTCGCCGGTAAGGCTGTGGCAGCAGCGCTGCCCGCGATCGGTGCAACATGGCTGTCCTTTTCAATTTTTTCACTAGGAGTGGCTATCCTTACCGAGGGGTCCGAGTTATTGCGGCAGGTGACGAGTCCACTCTGGTTGTTTGCGATCGTGGTAGTTGGCCCGCTGTTGGCTGTTGCCGCAGTGAGTATCGCCATCATGGTATCCTCTCGAGCAAATGACCCCCGTGTAGCCGAACAGATATCTATGTTGGTCATCCTTCCACTGTTGGCTCTTTTCTTCGCCCAGATCAGCGGATTGATCTTTATCAACGAAGCAATGATCCTGTGGATGGCAATTGGGGTCACCGTACTCGATATTGGTTTGCTGGCTTTCGCAACACAGCTCTTTCAGCGTGAGGCCATCCTAACGCGCTGGAAGTGAGGAGTGAAGATGAGGAAGGTGCAAATTCTCTTGTTCGTCCTGTTGGCTTCTGTGTTAACTGTTCCCACGTCTGCTCAGGGTGGTGACGATCGGCTGACCATACATTTGCGGCGAGACTTCGGGTATAGAGCCGCCGGACGAATTCAGGGACGGTTCACAATCTCTGCCAATGGACCGCAAGATTTGGAACGGGTTCAATACCTGCTCGATGGGGAATTCTTTGCGGAAGTCTCAGAAGCTCCTTTTAAATACTCCTTCAGCACTAGTGACTATGCAGTGGGTGCACACACGTTTTCAGCCGTTGGGACGATAGCAAGCGGCGCAGAGATATTTGCAGAAGAAGTAAGACTGGAGTTCATCAGCGCGGAGGAGAGCTGGCAACAGGTAGCCAATCTCACCGTCCCACTAATCGCGGGGATCGTTGTACTCATGGTGCTTGGAACCCTCCTTCTTACGCTCATGGGCCGCCGCTCGGGCAGTTTCAAACTTGGAAAATACGGTTCTGCCGGTGGTGCAGTCTGTAAGCGTTGTGGCTTTCCTTATCCCCGACATTTTCTATCACCAAATCTATTGGTGGGGAAACTGGAGATGTGTCCGCATTGTGGTAAATGGGCGATCGTCCCGCGGGCAAGCCGAACTGCTCTTGAAGAAGCAGAGACACGGTTTCGCGCCGATGCAGAGATAGGGTTGCTGGAGCAAGAGCCCGAAGGCGGTGATGCGCAGGAAAAACACAAGCTGGACGAAACGCGCTATTTTGATTCTTAAACTTGAATCGGCGGCTGACACCACGAGTTTGAGAGAGTACAATTGAGACGATATTTCGCCGGGCACGCAGGTGACCGGCGTTTCCATGGTGTGATATGAGCGAAAACCGACCTCCGATTTGTGATTATGAAGGCTCAGATTACCAGGAGAAATTCTGGGAACAAGGGAGCCGTGAGTACGAGGATCGAGTAGAGGCGATCGCTCTCCAGCGATTGTTGCCCGAGGGTGGATCCCGATTGCTGGAGGTGGGCGCAGGGGCCGGGAGAAATACCCCTCGCTATCAGGGTTTTCAGCAGATTGTACTGCTTGATTACTCACGAACGCAGATTGAGTTGGCGCAGCAGCGACTTGGCGAGAGTGAGCACTATGTTTATGTCGTCGGCGATGTCTACCGCTTACCCTTTGCGCAAGAAGCATTCGATGGTGCCACGATGATCCGAACGCTCCATCACCTGGTGGAACCGCAAAAAGCGTTGAACCAGATTAGACCTACACTTATTCCAGGGTCAACCTTCATCCTCGAATACGCGAACAAACGCAACCTCAAGGCCATCGCCCGTTGGGTCTTTCGACGACAGGAATGGAGTCCCTTCGACCCTGAAGCGATCGAGTTCAAAGAGTTGAACTTCAATTTCCACCCCCGAGTCGTTTATAAATGGTTGAAGCAGGCGGGGTTTTCGCCCGGGCGGAAACTGACAGTTTCCCACTTTCGTATTAATTTCCTCAAACGTCATGTACCTCTCAATATGTTGGTGGCTCTTGACTCAATAATGCAGAGCACGGGGGATTGGCTTCAGCTGACCCCCAGTGTTTTTCAAGTTGCCTCGGTTGAGGGGGCGCCCGGGAGCGTCCGTGAGGGCTCGATCTGGCGCTGCCCCGAGTGTGACTCACTCGAACTACCAACGACTCCGGAGGGCTTGAGCTGCCAAGGGTGTAAACGTATTTGGCCTGTGCGGAACGGGATCTACGATTTTAAGAACCCGCTGTGACCCATGCGTGTCAACAAAGAGGAAATGTGTGCTCAGGTCTTCAAAATTGAAGATGCAGCAGGATAAAAGCAGAAAAACCAGCGCGACTTATCCATAGCATCTGCGTAAATGGAAATGGGAGGGTGAAATGGAGCAAGGACAGCGATCAAATGTTGTGGCAGGGTTGCTCATCATTCTAATCGGGGCGATTTTCCTGGCAGCTCAAATATTTCCTGACATCTTTGCGTTCATAGATCTTAAACAGAATTGGCCCTTGCTTGTGATCGGGGTGGGCGTTTTCCTATTACTGATGGGATTGCTGACCAGCACACCGGCCCTGGCAATTCCGGCTTCGATCGTCGGCGGGATCGGCGGGATTCTATATTGGCAGAATGCAACGGGTAACTGGGGAAGCTGGGCGTATATCTGGACGCTTATTCCAGGTTTCGTGGGTGTAGGCGTCATCGTATCCGGCTTGCTCGAAGGTAAGACTCGCGAGGCGCTGAAAGATGGGAGCCGAGCCATTATTGCGAGCCTGATTATGTTTGCAATCTTCGGTTCTTTCTTGGGCGCAGGGCAATTCTCAGGGCTGTTGTGGCCGATCATTTTAATCGGCGCCGGCTTGATGATTCTATTGAGTTCTTTGTTCCGTCCG
>JAUWFP010000180.1 GCA_030606845.1 Anaerolineales bacterium
ACCTCAACCCCGTGTTCTTTGGCGTAATCAACAGCCTCGTGTTCGCTGACCCCGGTATCGCAGGTCAGAAGGATATCAAAACCGTCCTCGATGATTTCTTTCAGCTTCCAAAGGTTGATCCCGTGGGATTCGGTTTCTCTCATTGGGATATGGTAGATGACGTCAGCGCCGAGATTTCGGAGAGCGGAGACGAGAAGAGTTGTAGATGTCTGGCCATCGACATCGAAATCGCCCCAGACACATATTCGCTCCTTTTTCTGGATCGCCCGATGGAGCCGATCGACTGTCTTGAACAGATTCGGAAGTGTGGATGGTGGGGATGGGGTGTACTTTTCGGGATCGAGGAACGCTTGGGCTGCTTCCAATTCGGTAAAGCCGCGGCGGCAGAGCATTTCTGCGACAAGAGGATGACCGCCCAAAAAGTCGCGTATCGACTCGGGAACAGCTAAGGGTTGCGGCTCAAGCCATCTCTTCATAGGAGTGTAGACAGGGATCGAAAATCAGAACTCAATCTCGGCGATCTGATCGAAGTCGAGATCAAGATTGTACTCCTCTTCAACATCGATAAATCCAGGAAGCTCGTCAAATGTGCCTGCCTCCTTACCCCGATCGCAGTATGAACGATGCCGGCAGTATTTGCAGCGTTTTTCATGATCTGTTTTGATGAACTCGTCCTCGCCCATACCGACGATCTCTGTGATAAGCGTATTCAGGTAAACCAGATCGTCTTCAGCCTCTTCTGCGCTGTAAGGGAAACGGATGGGCTGGTTTGGAAAATTCGAATACCAGTACACCATTTCAATCTGGTCGGGATCGAGTACGCCTCTCGGATCAAAGCGACCAGCATTCTGAAATAGAAGGTAGCGGTACACGCGAGTCTGCAGGCGGTTCTTCAGCCAGGTGCGCTTTGGAAGCCCCTCCGCGGTCTTCCAATCGTAGATCGTCGCTGCACCATCGGGAGAGATGGCCAGCAGGTCGTACTTGGCGGTAATACCCCAACCATCCAGACGGGTGGAAACAGTTATTTCGGGTAACTTGTTTCCGGGAGCGCCCCCGGGTTTTGACTCGAGGAAGCTCTGCCACCAGAGCCGTAGTTTCTCGTCGGCCACCATCGCCGCCAGGCGCTCGGACGGTATACCCAGAAAGTGCTGGTGTGCCATCCTGTGGAACATCATCCCCAGGCGAATCCGACGCTCCTGCTCAAGGATGGGCTCTGCCTTAACCGCAGGCCACGCCAGACCAAGGATATAGCGAAGGTAGAAGTGATACGGGCAGTCCGCAAAATCCTGAAGGCTATGCTGGCTGAAGACAAAATCATCGGGCAACATGGCTGTCCTTTTCCTCCAGATATGTCCTCAACACGGTAAAGGGCAGGGAAGCGTGGCTCAAGTTTTTGTACCCCTGGTTGTAGGTGACGATCAGCTCCTCCCGAGCACGGGTAATCCCGACATAGAGCACACGCAGACTTTCGGAAGCGCTTTCGAAACGTGCTCTTTCCGATGCGACCCCTTCCACGTACCAGTCATGCGGATCGTGATCGATCGCCGCGTCAAGCTGAGCCAACGCTTCAGCCGTGAGATCCAGGTGGTCACGTATGAAGAATCTCTCCCCTGGGTAGTGGTCATCCGGATGGGCAGAGGGGAACCAGTAATTGTTGACGGCTACCAGGTAGACACGGTCCCACTCCAGACCCTTAGCCTTGTGCATGGTGATGACGACAACCTTTCCCTTCATGCGCTCGGGCTCAAAGTTGATGTCATCGTCGCTGAAACCGATGAAGTTGCGACGATTCTTCGCTATCACGGCCAACTCGTTTACAAATTCCGGAAGCCTCCAGCCCGGTTGAGCAGTGCTTACCTGTTTCAAAATCGTGGCAAGTTTATGCGTGAGTGCAAGATCGGACGGATCGTGAAATAAATCCTGGCCGATGGTCAAGATGAGTTGATCGACAGGAAGAACTGCTGCCAAATGCCAGCGCTGCACATATCCGCGGAATTCATTCAACTGTTCACGAGTAAGCTCATCTTTCAATGGTGCATTCAGAGCCTCTTCCCAGTTTCTCCCAGACCTGGGCCAGACGAAATCCTCCGCCCGGGGGATTTTTTGGATGATCTTAGAAGTTATCTTCAACCTCTGGCTGCTCTCTTCGTCCTCACGGTCCTCACGACGCCATACCTGGAAAGCGGTCGATAGTTTTCTTGGGTTTTGAGGATCAGCAAGATAATTCAGGACATTCGCAATCGAGCCTGTTGTGCGGCGAGTAGAAGTCGTTGTACGCAGGATATCAATATAGTCGATGCAGCGTTCTCTCAGAGCTTCTGCGACTTTTACCCCGATGTTGTTGGTTGGAACAAGGACTGCGACGGTCTTGTCTTTGTTCTCGGGAAGCCAGGCGGCCAGGCTCTCAACCACACAAGTGATTTCTTGCTCCTGATCGAAGGCAGTGTCCACAAATTCAATATGCGTGAGGTGATCCGGTGGGTTGGGTTGCGGGTCGTCTGGAGGGGCGGGAAGGATGTAGGGCTCTGAGAGAGATTCCCTGAGTTCAAGGACATCGTGCTTCTCTCGTGTCCACTGGATGAGGTAATTGGCGAGGTCGATGATGCTTTGAGTCGAGCGCCCCGAATTGGGAAGCTCACGGGGGTTTGCTGCTTCATCGATGAACTTCCGCAGAAGCTCGGGACTTGCAGGTGTAAAGGTCTCGAAGATAGCCTGATTTGGATCTCCCACCCGGACCCAGTTCCCACCCCGGCCCGAGAGCATACGGAGGATCTTCTCCTGAAGGAGGCTGCTGTCCTGTGCTTCGTCTTCAAGTATGTAGGGCCAGCGATTGCGAAGCCTATCAAGATATCCTTCATCGAGTTCGAGAGCGCGGATGGCATAACGGATCAGGTCCGAGAAGTCCAGGGCACCGTGAAAGGCAAGCGCGCGCTGGTAGCCGTTGTAGATCTCAACACCCATCTCAAGTAGAGGGAGGGGAAGGGGTATGTTACCCAGAATACTAGTGAGATCCTCGGGACCCAGACGGAGATCCTTCGCACGTCGGATCAGAACATCTGCAATCTGGCGGGCGAGATCCGGCCATTTATCCCGCCGGACCCAATCGGACTTACCTTTCTTCTCAAGTAGGTCCTGCGACATGTAGTCGTCGACGAGCTCCCCGGGGCGACTCTGCAGCCAAGCGTCAAAGACACGGTTCCTGATGTGGTTGGCCTCGCTCTCGTCAACGATCTGAAAGTCATCCGATAGCCCCACAAGACCAGGGCGCTCACGAACGATGTCATGAGCGAGACCGTGAAGAGTCCGAACACGGTATCCGACATTCGGCAGGAGGTTCATCTCCTGTATGAAAGAGCCAACGCGCTGTTTGAAGTTATCTACCGCAGAATTGACAAGCGTTACGATGAGAACCTCCTGATCGTCCTCGAAAACACTCTCGGCGACAAGCTTTGCAGCCAAGTAGGAAAGCGTGAAAGTCTTACCACTCCCCGGGACGGCGGAAACCCCCATCGTCCCTCCCTCATACGAAAGGACATCCTGCTGCTTCGGGCGCGGTTTAAACATCTCCCACCTCGGCCTGTGCCTTGAAAACTCGATGTGCAGCGCGAAGGAGAGGCCCCCGCTGTTCGTAGCCATATGGACCAAAATCGTTGATACCCAGATAGATGTGTTTACGACAGCGACGGATCAAGCCTTGGGTAAGACGATATAAAGATGCCAGGTTGGCCTCGAATTCGTGATTATCTTCCCAGACCTGACCGGCAGGCCAATTACGGCTCAACACAAAGGGATGTGTAAGCGGCTGGTGGATCCTTCGCCACCAGTCATTGCTACCCACATTTATCCAGAATTGATAATCCACCGGGCGATTGCCCATTAAAAAGGTACTCGCGGGCGATATGAGAATGGCATCGGGTGCATCAAGGTGCCATCCGGCAATGTGCTGCGCTGCGATCACACCCTGGTCGACCATTTCCATATATTCCCTTCCCGGAGACATCCCTTCATTTAATAGGGGCTCCTGTACCACCCAGCGGAATTTCTGAATAGACTCGATGAGACGAGCCGCTGTGGTCACGGCGTCGATGTCGGAGTGAAAGCCGAAACAGGGTTGAGAGATCACCTCTCCAAAGATGCGGGCCAGGAAATGATCCAGTTCAACTGGAGGTCCGGTCGCATATCTTTCGAGCCAGGCGCGGAGGAATTCATAACGCTGACCAAGGACGAACGTAACGCGCTCCTGGATTTCAGCGCTGAGTTTCTCAAATGGTTGGAGCGGTACTTCACCTGCGGCGGGGATGTATACCGCATCCGTCAGGAGGTGGGCGCGGACGATATCCAGACCATCCAATGCGTTCATGAGAGCAAGGGCAACGTCGTATTTGTTCGTGCGCAATCTCCAACCGGGGTGAGCGAGAATGGAAAGCGTGAACAGTGTTCGGGCTGCGGGCTCATCCCTCAAAGGACGGGAGGGGCGGTGAGTGTGAAATGGAATGCTGTGAGTTTCAAGCCTTGTTTGAAGTGAAAAACGGAGGACATCAGGCACAAAAGGGGCGAGGATGACGATCTCACCCGGCGGCACCGATTCTTCATGGACGAGTCTCGCAATTTCTGAGACGGTCCAGTCCAGCAGTTCCGGAAAGTAACGTTTCGTCACGTGAGTCACAGCCCCGATTGGGTTGCCCCTAACCGATTCCGAAGGACGTTTCATGGCTCCCGCCAATGAGGATGAAAACGCATTCAAGTCGGGTGAGATGGTAAAGGATTCCGAGAAGAGACGCACCTCATCACAGGCGCTCTTCAATCGCATCGCGCTGATAGGGTCGGCACCGCGGAAACTGCGGTACCCGCCTTCCGAATCGTAGATGAACAGCGCCGAATCGAAAGACGGTATCCAGTCCAGTACGAGATCGTGAATGACCGGAGCATCTTCTTCAATATTGTCGAAGATCAGGTGTTGGTACTCCCCCTCAATATGATCGCGGAATACAGGGAGATGCCATAGTTGTTCGCTGAAGATCTCCATC
>JAUWFP010000016.1 GCA_030606845.1 Anaerolineales bacterium
GCGCGTTATCAAGCTTAGACTTCCCAGCAGGAGACCCAGCCCCGATGTACTGAATGTTGTGACGGCAATGACGAGCAGGAGTGCCCATAGGTCCGTATTCGATAGATCGAGCCCAAGGAGGGTGACGCCCCAGGTGAAGCCGATGAGTACGCCGAACATTCCATCAATGATGTGGATAACCGCCCGACCGAGGAACATCGTCATTCGATTCGCAGGGGTCCCGAACAGATAGGGCAGCGTTCCATTCCAACGGTCGCCAGCAAGACTGAAAGTGACGCCATAGATCCCGCTCAACGCGGTGATTTGGATTGCGTTCCCGATGATATAGAAGTCCGCTGATTCCCCCGATGTGCCGAACTTGCCCATGAGCGTGAAGAAAAGGATTTGAGCGAGAGGTCCCACGACCTTCGTGGCGATATATGTAGATGGTCGAAGCCAAGCAAAGAGAGCGATGTAGGAGAGAACTGCTCCCTGGAAGAATAAACGAATATTGGCAATCACTTTCGACATCTCAAGACCCAGTCAAATATCCCTAGAAACCAAGCAGAATGCCCGATCATTTCATTGCCCACTGAGGGTGGCGTCAACACGCGCCTTGAAGAGCATCTTCCTGAACAGCCAGAAAGCCAGGAAGAGGTATAGCACGCCAAGAAGGGCCATCATCGCCCATGGCACACTTATCTCTAAAATATCCGGTTTTCCACCGGAAGACATATGCAAAGCGACTGCAGCCCAGTAAGGTGCAAGTATGTAGCTGAGCGGTGTCGTCCACTGGGGAAGTATGGCAATGGGGAAGAGGAATCCGGCGAGGATGAAAACCGGGAATTCCAGGCCATTCTGCCAACGCTGCACATCTGGGTTTAACACGAAGAGCGTTGCCAGGACAAGCCCCAGGCATACAAGTGAGAGCACTGTCATGACAACAGAAATGATGAAGAGCGTAGGCGCTTCAATGCTCAACGGGTATCCAAAGATGATCGACGCGAACGCGTAGGCCACAATCATGGAGCTCAAAGACTGCGTCACGAAAGCCAGGTTCTTCCCGAAGACAATCACCGCTAATGGAGTGGGCATCCCGACGAGCGCTTCAAGTGTACCGGTCCAGCGCTCCCGCGTGATGCTGTTTCCGCTCTGGAATAGGACGCTATCCCAAAGGCCTGTGAGGCCACTGCCAACGACAATGAAAATCACAAGCCCATCTCCTTGGTCACCCAGGATAAAAAGGGCCATTATGGCGATGAGCAGAGGCTGGACGAAGATGCCGAACAAGATGAAGGCGTCCGTCATGGACTGTTTTAAGGTGAATATAAACGTAAGCTTTATTACATGAACGTAGGCCTTCATCATGCCGGGTTTCATCAGTTGGTTACTCGTCTCCTGGTTTGTCCACCAACTTGTTGCCGCGATCTTAACCGGTAAGGGCTGGAGAGTTGCCGCAAGATTCCTCGCGTCATTAGACTTTGCCACCCACAAGTCTGACGTAGGCATCCTCGAGCGTCGGTTCGCGCACTGTCACCTTCCCAACGCGTACACCTTCCAAAGCAGAAAGAAGTGGGGGGATGGCTTCAGATCCTTTTGCTGAGTGAACATGAAGCGCCTGCTTTTGATCCAGGTCTTCAACAGATACTGTGTCAACAAAGGGAAGGTTTCGAATTTGGTTCAATATCTCCTCGGGCACCCCAAAGACTTCGATTTCGATCACCGAGAGATCGCTCACCACCTGCTTCAATGCTTCAGGTGTGTCGAGGGCGACGATGCGCCCTTGATCAATAACTGCGACTCGTTCACAAAGCGCATCGGCTTCAAACATATAGTGGGTCGTTAAGAGGATGGTCTTCTTCTCGGATTGCAGGTCGCGTATGACCTGGCGGATTTCCCGCCCACCGACGGGATCTAGCCCCATTGTCGGCTCATCGAGGAAGAGGATTTCTGGGTCGTGCAGCAGCGTGCGGGCAATATGCAGGCGCTGCTTCATCCCGCGCGAATAGCCCTCGACTTTTTCTTCACCCCGATCCGAAAGGCCAACTAACTCAAGTAATTGTGGGATGCGCTTCATGGTGACTTCCGGGTCAACGTGGTAGAGGCTGGCGAAGTAGCGCAGATTATCGATCCCGGAAAGACGCCAGTACAGCCCTCGCTCCCCACCGAAGATGAAGCCAATCCTTGATCGGATCTCATTTGCTTGGTCAACGACGTCGTAACCAAGAATTTTCGCCGTGCCGCCAGTGGGGATGAGAAGTGTGGTGAGCATCTTGATCATCGTGGTTTTGCCGGCGCCATTAGGACCGAGCAACCCGAAGAGCTCCCCCCGATTAACATCAAAGGTTATACCATCGACGGCGACTATCTCTTTTACCTTCCTGCGGATAACGCCGATGTTTGTCTTGTATATTCGCCTCAGTTCTTTTACTTCGATCGTGTTCAAATTAATCCCCGTGGATTTGAGAGCATATCTTCAAGCACATCGGTTTGATATAGTGCAGGATGTTACGAGTCTGACCGTCTTATTGCTTTAAGTTTTTACCTCCACCGAATGATTCAGAGATGCGGTTTACATTCTCGTTGTCCACCTTGATGTTCACATCGTAGGTTGTGAAAGGCATCTCGATACCGGCCCCATCGAGTGCGGTATAGAGTGCCTGGTTAACCTTATCAAACATCCGGCGGGTGTCGACGTAGGAATCGATCCACCAGCGCACCCGGAATGTCATCGTCGTATCGCCAAATTCCAGGAACAATGCATCCACGGGTTTATCTTTGAGTACGCCATCGATCTTCTCTACGGCTTCAATGATTATGCACCGGATTTCATCGATATCCTGCCCATAGCCTATTCCTAGTTCAATCTGCACTCTGTATCTCGAATCGGGGTAAGAGTAGTTCACCACAGCGGAAGTCCCCATTGTGGAGTTGGGAATAATCACGAGACGGTTGTCACGCGTGAGGATCTTCGTCGTGCGCATTCCAATTTCGACCACATCTCCCCAAGTATCTACCTTATCAACCTCGATACGATCGCCGACACGGAAGGGTTGATCGATCAGGAGGATAATCCCGCTGATGAAGTCAGCGATCGTGTCCTGAGCGGCGAGGGATAGCGCTAAACCACCGAGACCTAAAACAGCTGTGACTGCTGTAATGCTGATTCCGAAAAACTCGAGCAAGATGGTTATGAAAATAAATACGACAAAAAACTTCACCAGCCATCCGGCCAATTGCATTAAGGTCTTGACCTGATTGGGATCCATCCGCTGCGAAAGATGGTCTTGAAGTTGAGCCAACGCAACACCGACTAATTTCCAAGTAATGAAGAAAGCGGTCACAAGATACAACGTAAAGGATATGTCGCGGATCATCGTTTTAAGGTCGGCATTAATAAACTGCAGCCGCAGCAGGGCGATCTCGACAGCAAATATAGTGATGAACCAGCGGATTTGATCATTCAAACCAGTGAGGAGACGGTCATCGATATCTGTTGGCGTGCGCTCAACCACCCTTCGCAGGAATGATTGGATGAGCCACATCCCCATTTTGTAGAGGAAAAGAGCGAGCACGATCGATATGGCGAGGTTGATCCAATCTGCTGAAGATAGCCACAGGAAAATAAAATCTTCGATTCCCACGGTCTCAATAAAACTCTCAACAACAGCCTCAACTGCACCTGGTATGACTGTAGGCACGGGGGTACGGGTCTCATGGACATTCTCTCCAGACCCGGCACCCGTGCCCTCGCCGGGTACATCCGTGTTGATTGCTTCCATGGTCTCCGATGTTTCCGAAGTCGCCTTGATGGTGGCTTCTGGTGCCGGTTCCACTGGTTGTTCGGAACCACTGCATGCCGCTATGAAGACAATTCCCGCAGCGAGCAGGATAACAACCGTCATGATGGTCGATTTTAATTTCATGATCAACCTCCTATGAATAATGCCGACGCGATGTGAAGTGCGCGAAATACCGTATGGCATTAATTCATCTCAACAAGTGTATACGTTTGATTCTATTCGTCCGTCAAGACATGGCAACAATCTAGGGCAGCTAATCTGGACCTTAAACGCCTGGCCTGTCAACACAGAATTTGAGTAATGAGAGGCTCGAATTTGAGATCCAGATTCCGACTCGCTCCCGAACCACATGAAAAAAGCGCAATCTCATTTACGAATTATTCAAAGTCCATCTTGGAACCTTACATGGAGAAAATGGTTATTAAAAAAACTACCTGACCTTCAGGCTTTGAACTGCTGGGTGAGTTCATGCACGAAAAACAAGGCTTTCGAGGGTTCCGAGAAGCGGTCAGGAAATGCCTGGCAGATCTGTTGGGCGATGCGCTCCACAGAAGTCTCGCCATCCAATTTCTCTAAAATGAATACTGCGAGCTCACCGTCTTTGCCCAGCTCAGGTTGCTCGTTGGAAATGTGTGGTGCAATCAGTTTATTCTCATAGGCTTTGGCAATCATCGTGGACTGTTCGAAATCTACCTTGATGACATCGGGATCATCCTGCGATTGAACGCGCGTGTGCCAGCGCCATTCATATGCGTCGCCCATAAGCTCCGCGTGAAGCGATAGGTTGACCGTGTCTCCCGCGGTGATCGATACGGGTTCGAGCAGTGGGAAAAAGCCTCGACCGTAGACTTCTGAGATCTTCTCGACATCTGGCCCGTTCGAGAATCCAATATCATCGATCAATTCAGTGTTAAACCAGACGAGCCAACCGTATGCTTTCCCGTCTCTGGTGGCGCGCTGCACGATGTCGGAATTGCTCACATTTGGGTCCTTGATGGAGGAGTAATCCAGGGTCGTCCATACATGGGGTTCAGTGAGCAAATGGCGCGCTCGAATTCGATCGGGCACTTCATTACTCCATGAGTTGAGGGTGGTCCGCTTGATGGGTTCCATCGAAAGAGCGTAGGGTTTGCTCCACGGGTTGATCATTTCCTTGAAGGCCGCACGGGAATCCACCAATGCTGTCCATACTACATCGCGAGAGGGAATCAAGAACCCTCCTTTGGCGAGGTGGCGCTCCCGGGCATCAACAATCGTGGGGATATGTTTTCCATACAAGGGTAAGGAACCGCGCATATCGGATACGATGATGTCGACGCGTTCCGGCAGCGTCACATTGGTCGAGAGGTCCTGATAAAAATCGATGCGATCACCGAAGCCATTAACGCTGGCCACTTCCCTCGCCAGATGCACGACATCATTGGGTTCAATCGCATACACCTTCCGGGCGCCAAATTTGGCTGCCAACAGCGCATGGAGGCCGGGGCCTGTGCCAATGTCCAGGACCACCGAATCAGGTTTTATTGCCGCTTTCAATGCAAGGGCATAGGCGTCCATGCGCACGCGGTCGGCAATCATGTCAGCGTAATCGGTTAAATCATACATAGAGATGTATCCTGCTTAATTACAATGACGCAGCTCTGAGAGAGACAACGTTATAATTCTCCCTGAAAGCTGCGCCATAATTCGATGTTTTACCGATCATTTGTGGTTATAGGTTAAGCAGTTCCTTCTTCTTGGCTTCGAACTCTTCGTCGGTGATGACGCCTTTCTTGTTCAGCTCGGATAGGCGTTCGAGCTCTTCGAGGTAATCCTCAGGCTCGTTATCGGCCGTATCCACCTGCTTCCAATCCTCGTCGGACAATTCCTCGGGTTTGATCCCTAGCTGTTTCATCGCCTGCTCGAGTTGTTCATCCGTAAGCTCTTCCGCCTGCTTACCGGTTTGTTGTTCGACTTTATCTACCTGGCTCTTCGTAAGTTTGTATGTGCCCACTGCGATCAAACCACCGATAAGAATTATTCTTCTCCTCCGGCGGCGTCTTCGCATGCGGCCCCTCCTCCTTACAGTCATCCGCGCTACTCTTCTTCTTGGGGGCATTAAATTCTCCTTTCAAATCCTAGGCGTTTTAGTCTAAACATGCAGTTTGGATGTTCGAATTGACGATCTGCCTTCCTTAACTTTGCATGGGTGGATTGTAGCTTAATGTATTACTAGAAGCTCAAGACCAAAGCGTGAAGGAACTCGTTCCACGAATGACGCCCACAGATTTTTCACCGGCGATCAGATGCAAAATGTGGTCATATGAGAATCCCCTCAATAGTCCTGTATAATGAAAGTGAAGGGTGTAGCAAATAAACCCGCGATTGCATAGGTTATTCATTTTCTGCGGGGAAGATCTCAGCATTCATCCCAACCTGAGAAGAATCAAACCGAATTAGCGGATGAAGGGGCATCAGCTCATGCGACCGCGTAGCAGGGTTTCGTTAACTTGTCTGAGGAGCACAAGGCATCGATGAGAAAGGACCTTCAAAGAACAGTTGTTGCTGGAGCGCTTGGTGAGTGCGTCCACGTAGCGGGTGTGATCAACTTCCTGCGTTTAGCGGAATCGGCGGGATGGCGCACCGTATTTCTTGGACCGGCGGTGCCGATTGATAAATTCGTGGAGGTTATTCGTGAAGAAAGCCCAGACCTCGTGGGCGTATCCTACCGGCTCACTCCCGAGACTGGGGAGCGATTGCTGGCTGAGCTCGCCGAGCAGGTCGATGGTTTCCGTGAGCAGGGAGTCAGATTTGCCTTCGGCGGGACTCCGCCCATCGCCGAACGAGCTGGTGCGATGGGATTCTTCGAGCGGGTATTCGATGGAAATCAAGCATCGTATGAGGTTCTTGCATACTTAAAGGTAAATGCGGAGGGGGCGCGAGTCGAGCAGGAATACCCGCAAACACTGATTGACCGGATCCGCTGGAAGTCTCCATATCCAATCTTTCGACATCATTTTGGATTGCCTACTCTGGATGCGACTATCAAAGGCGTTGAAACGATTGCGCAAGCGGGCGTGTTGGATGTTGTCTCGCTAGGGACGGACCAGGATGCTCAGGAGCACTTCTTCTCTCCCGAACGCCAAAACCCGCGGGCGCGTGGGGCGGGCGGGGTTCCAGTTCGAACGCCGGAGGATTTCCGGGCAATTTATGAGGCCAGCCGCTGCGGCAATTGCCCGCTCATGAGAACATATTCTGGAACAGATGACTTCATCCAGCTGGCTGAGATGGCTGTCGAGACGATCCATAATGCCTGGTGCGCGATCCCGATTTTCTGGTTCAACCGAATGGATGGGAGGGGTCCGTGGGATTTGCAAGGCTCGATCCACGAGCATCACAAGCTCATGACCTGGTATGGCGAGAGGGGTATCCCGGTTGAGTTAAATGAACCCCACCACTGGGGGATGAGAGACGCGGCGGATGTTATCTTCGTCGTGTCCGCCTATCTATCCGCGTACAACGCGCGCGCTTTTGGCGTAAAGGACTACATTGCCCAATTGATGTTCAACAGCCCACCGGGTATTTCAGATGCCATGGATTTGGCGAAAATGCTGGCTTGCTTGAAGATGATTGCGCCTCTGGAAGAGGCTAACTTCCAGGTTTGGCGACAGACCCGAACAGGATTGTTGAGCTACCCTTTGGATCCTTCAGCGGCGCGCGCACAATTAGCGGCGAGTATTTACTTACAGATGGCGTTAGACCCGCATATCTTGCACATCGTCGGTCATACCGAAGCGCTGCATGCGGCTCTGCCAGAGGATGTCATCGAGGCGAGTAAAGCAGCTCAACGGGTTGTCGACAACGCCTTGCATGGTGCGCCAGACATGACGGCGGATTCTCAAGTACAGGAACGCGTAGATGAACTATGCCGGGAAGCTAAAGTAACCCTCGATGCTATTCGATCCTTATTGGCAACTAGAGAAGCAGACCCATTATTAGACCCAGAAACCCTTGCTCTGGCCGTCAGGAAAGGGATTCTTGACGCCCCGCAATTAGTGAATAATGAGTACGCACCAGCCCGAATGATAACGCAGGTCGATGAGCGCGGGGCATGTGTGGCGATCGATCCGCATTCAGGCAACGAACTTTCTGAAGAGGAGCGCATTGCATCTTTACTCTAATCACAGCCAGGGTAATTGCGCTGAATAAGTTGAGGAGAAAAACGTGACGAAGAAGAAACGTTTCACAGTAATTGGAGCCGGAAACGGTGGGAAGGCGATGGCTGCCCACCTTGCATTGAAGGGCTTTCCGGTAAACCTGTACAATCGCACCTTTAGTCGCATCACTGCGATTGCCGAACTGGGCGGGATCAATCTGGAGAGCTATGAAGGGGGTCCGCATGGCTTTGGCGAGATGGAGATTGTTACCTCAGACATCGGCGAAGCTATTGAAGATGCCGATGTGATCATGGTCGTGGTTCCATCAAGCGCTCATGCCGGCATCGCTCGGTTAATTGCATCTCACCTGAAAGATGGTCAGATCGTCATCCTTCACCCTGGCAGGACGGGGGGTGCCATCGAGTTCAGGAAAATTCTGAACGATGCGGAGAGTAGCGCAGATGTAATCATCGCGGAGGCGGAAACCTTCATCTATGCCAGTCGCTCAGAAGGTCCGGCGGAAGCGCGGATATTTCGTGTGAAGCACGCCGTCCCGCTGGCCGCTCTTCCGGCGACTGATACACCCGCTGTGCTAGAAGCGCTCAATGATGCCTACCCGGAATTTGTCGACGGCATCGATGTTTTACATACTGGATTGAATAATATGGGTGCGATATTCCATCCGGCGCTGGTAATCTTGAACATGGGCCGGATTGAATCAACAAAAGGCGATTTTCAGTTTTATATCGATGGGGTCACGCCATCGACGGCGCGTATTTTGGGAGTTCTTGATCGGGAACGAGTCACGGTAGCAGCTTCGATGAACGTCCGTGCGCGCACCGCAATAGAGTGGCTGCGGTTTGCATATAACGTTCAGGGCGAGAATCTCTACGAGGCTATCCAGAATCAAACCGGTTATTTTGGCATTCTGGCGCCCAATACGCTGAAACATCGCTACATCTTTGAAGACATCCCCATGAGTTTGGTGCCCATTGCTTCACTAGGGAAGCGATTCGGCGTCTCCGTACGTGGCATCGAGAGCATCATTCGCTTGGCGGTTATTTTGGATGGCACGGATTATTGGATCAGGGGAAGAACGATTAAAAAATTAGGAATAGAAAGACTGACTGTATATGAGTTGCAGAGCTATGTGAAAACGGGAGCGAGACCAGGTCGTTAAATTACTCATCTCATTTGTTCATCCCCTCCCCGACTATCGGCAGCAAGACACTGGTCAATCTCTTGAGCAGCACTGATGAACAGATGATGAAGGACGGTATCGATCCAAGGATGCAGCACGTCAATCATGTGCCCCCTCTTTATGGCTCAATAGGATACCCGGATTGAATCCAACCTTCTATGCCGCCGCGCAACGCGGTAGCGCTCGGGAAATTGTGTGTGCGCAAGAACAAGGCAGCTTGTGCGCTGGTCTCTTCTAACGGGCAGTCGCAGTAGGTGATGATCGTCCGGTCGTTGGGGAGGTCGAGATAACGGCTTTCCAGTTCTTCTGCGGGGATCGAGATCGCTCCAGGGATATGCGTTCTAGCGAACGCAGAACGGGGGCGAAGATCGAGGAAGATCGCTGATCCACCAGACCAGGTTTTATAGGCTTCTAAAAGCCCAATGCGTGGTACTTGCTGTGCGTTGAGTTGAGGGTCACCCTCGGAGTCTACAGCCTGTTTTCCGACCTGCAGCGTGATGAAGAAAACGATTGCTACGAGGCAAAGCAAAGCTGCTCCACCGAGAATTCCTAATCGTGCACTCGCTTTTCGCCGTTTATTCATCAGAGCCATGTCTCTCTACTGAATCATAACCCCATACTTGTTCGTGCGGTAGCAGTTGAATCCAGCGCTTAACTGACCTAGAATGAGGATGGGATTGCAGTTTCTTCCCACCAGGTCGTTGGCTCAATTTTGACTAGGTCTGGAGTTAGCAATGGCAACGAAAAAATCCATTGAAGTGGATGTTATTACTTCTTCACATTGGATCACCGGGATGATCTATCCGGAGGCACGGGGCTTATTCAGTCATATGAACATTCCGACGGAATCGGCGATTGAGATCGAAGCAGGTGAACTGACTACTCTTTTCAAGCGCTCGCAATCGGCGGAAAGTTTTGGCAGGATGTGGCTGGTCAAGCGAGAGATTATTGCCATACTGGTCGGGAATCGCGCTGGGCTAGGTCCATCCAACGTATTGCAGGCCGGGTACACGAAACCATTCCCTCATTCGGTGCAAGTTCTCCTGGAAGGGTACGAACTCTATGGAAAGATACACAGCGTTGGCAGGTTTGAATTCAGTAAGGTGATATTTGAAGGGGACAGCCTCTTTACCCCGTTATACGACGCAAGGATTCAATCCATCCTCTTCCCGAAAACGCAGGCGGATGCCCCGGCTCTCCTTTTTAATCGAAAGCGAGTTCAGGGGCTCACGCTTATTTCGAGCGAACCAGCGACATAACCCCGAAATTCGTAGGATATCTACTAGATTGACAGAATAACTTCGATCGGCCATCTCCAGCCTTGGCTTAATTATTCGCTTGGTTCGATAGGATGAGTCAATTTATAGAGTCACATGGTCAATAGGGCAGTTTACAACTGTTTCTAGGCGTCTGGATTTGTCAATTGTAATAAGCAGTCTTTTCACTCGAGGATGCGTTTTGGGGTACTGTTTTTCGATTTGACACCTATTAATTTATCATTACAATAAACGCCGCAAAGTCAGGGCAATGTGGTTTGCACCGCCTGGAGCCCTGACCGTGAGCGCCGGTCTCACTTCAGTTGAGACCGGCGTTTCTATATATTTCGGACAAACCGGCGGTTGAAAGGAGGTGGATACGCATCGAGTCGGTTCCCAATTACTCCCCCTTGGATAAGCTCTCATTCCACCCAGTGCTTATTCCCAAAAGACTAAAAGTTAGAACTCCCCGCATCGAATTCTTCATAAGCTTCATTGAAAATCTTCATAACTTCTTCGCATCGACCCTCTAATATTTACGTAATAACTTAAATATTTCATGAGGTGAAATAATGGGAATATCACGAACAACACGCTTAAATTGGTTATTGGATGCCGGTGTATTTTTCACGGCACTCGTGGCAGGCTTCTCGGGTCTTTATTTCCTATATGTCCCGGTTGGCGGCTACCAGGGGGGGAAGAACCCATTGTATGGCATTACGATTTTGTTCAGCCGCTCCACATGGGATGACCTTCATTTGTGGGGTGGGATAGCGATGATCTTGATTGTTACGATCCATCTCCTTTACCACTGGGATTGGGTTGTGATGATGACCAAGAAGATCTGGAATCAAATCCGATCCGGGAAGTCGAACATGTCCCGTGGCGCAAAGAACAATTTGGCAGTCAATCTGGTAATAGCCACGAGTTTCCTGCTTGTCGCCATCTCGGGAGTTTATTTCCTCTTCGGTCCTACGGGAGGTTATGAGGGCGGCGCTAATGCGAATTGGGATATCGGCTTTCTTTTCAGCCGAACAACCTGGGATCTCATTCACACATGGTCAGGTGTTACCTTGTTCATCGCCGCTGGTTTCCATTTCATCATCCATTGGAAGTGGATAAAGAAGGTTACAAATCGTTTTTTCCAATCCCAACCGCCCGCAGTGCGCCACGGTGCATGATGAGCTGGGATAAGAATCTGAGTTCCTAGAACGTAAAATAAACCAATTCAAAAAGGAGAGTCAATCATGTTACAGAAAATAGTTGTTGGAACGCTAGTAGCTGCTTTATCAGGAGTACTGATCGTTGGTGCGATCAATCGGACAGATGCAAAAAGTGAACAGGTTGCACAGGAACAAGAAGCAAATTCGGGTAGGCTGGCCCGAGAAGAAGATCGAGAGCCCATACAGCAAAGCCAGGGTCAGCAAGGTCAGGGAAATCGTACCGCCTATGCTGAAACCGACACACTGGAAAGTGTATCCCGGGGTGGCGGCCAGGGTCGAATGAGTGAAGGCTCTAGCGGCAGTTGGCTGGAGGATACGAGCAGAGGCGGCGAAGGGTCAGCATCTGTTGGTGAATGGCTGGAAGTCGTTGGCACTGTTGTATCCATGAATGAAGAAGAGCTGGTCCTGCAGCTTCAAGACGGCCAGGAGATGGTCATCGAATGTAAATCTTGGACCTATGCCCTGGAGTTGGGATTTACAACCGACATCGGCAACGAACTAAAACTGTACGGTTTCTATGAAGGTGAAGAGTTCGAGGTTGGTGGGTTCGAGGATCTAACAACGCAGCTACTAACCATGGTCCGTGAGGAGAGCGGTCGTCCTTTCTGGGCAGGGGGTTCAGGTAGAGGGGCGTAAGAACGATCTAGATGATCTAAGGCTGGTTTCTACGCAAAGGGCGGAAGTAATTCTTCCGCCCTTTGCGATATAAATAATCCTTTCAACATCTTTGTAGAGACGTAGCATGCTACGTCTCTACGCCACCTTCTGGTTTTTAAACCTGCGGGAGGTTTAATGCCTGCAACTGGAATTCGATATCTTGCTATGTTATGTTCGTTAGCGGTTAGTAGGAAAGGATGCTCCCGCCGATGAACTCGCGCAAGACCGAATCAGGAGGTATCGGCGACTCATCTTCTACTGGTTCAACCTCATTTAGCATGCGTAGAATTCTGGAAGCTCGCTTGTACGCGTCCTCGCGAAGAGGGTCGTCGCGGTACTTCGCTTCCCAATCCTCGAAATTTCCTAATAGGCGAGGGCGATAAATCGCCAACTCATACGGCATTGCGCTGTTTATAATCACGTCGACGCTGCCAATATTGGGGATGATATTGCGCAGTTCACTTGAGCGGACATAGTGCCAATGCTGAAGTGTCCGTTCTGGATCATAGGCGCGATGGACTTCGTCTCTTAACATCCTGCGGATGAGGCGTAAATCAGCCCAGCGTATGTACTCGTCGTCGGCTCTCCGCATCTGCAGCAGAGGCTCGAGGTAGACAGCGAATTTCTGTGCACTCGGGATACCCTCTGTCATGGGAGGATATAGGCCATGGAGGCTGTCTAAAAGGATAATTTCATTCTTTTCGAGCTTCATGGGTGTTTGGTCAGGTATACGGCGACCCGCTTTGAAGTCGTAATAGGGGATCAGCACTTCTTCGCCGCGTGTTAACGCTTGCAAGTGTTCGTTTATCAGCGGCAGGTCGAGCGCTTGTGGAGTTTCAAAGTCATAATCGCCGAATTCATCCTGCGGATGCTCTTCAAGGTCGAAGAAATAATTATCCATGTTCAAAGCACGGAATTGCAGTCCCTGCTTTTTCAAGCGCTGTTCAATCTTGATCGTTGTTGTGGTTTTACCAGAAGACGATGGGCCGCTGACGATCACCAGCTTCAACCCATCTTTGCGCTCGACAATCATTTGGGCTGCGGTCTCGACGTTATCATCGTACGCGGATTCAGACTCGTGGACGATTTGCGGGAACTCACCTCTCAGAATACGCTTATTTAATGCGGATACTGTGTGAAGGTCGTGCTTTATTGCCCAGTCAAGGACATACCAGACCTTGCGCCAGGGTATATTATCTCCGTGAGTCGACGCCCGTTTACCAGCCTCCTGTCGTGCTCTATTTCGGTCTTCACGGTAAAGGATAAACGCCTTGGAGACTTGAGCGTGACCATTCTCTATCAACGTTTTTTCTACGGCGTCCTGGATTTCTTCGATATGGGGAGTGTGCCCCTCGGGCAGGTTCTCGTGAAGATATTCGACAACTTTCTCAGCAAGCCATTTGGCGCGCTCACGATCGCGCCCACCGACTGAGACTGCGGCGCGATAGATGGCGTTGTCGATCCGCTCCTTGTTGAAGGGCAGGATGGCGCCGCTTCGTTTAATTACGTTTTTGAATTCTTTTTTTGCCATTTACTCGCTTCCTGTTTCTGATTCGATGAAGCACTAGGGAAATGGTGATTTGTGCTCATATATTTATAGATTGATTATCTATGAATTACCAAGGATGGAACCCCTCTAGGTTAGCAGTAGAATGCACTCACTACTCCTGACTTTAGCGAGCTATGCAATAGACAATCAGCTGATCCTTTCTGCAAATCCAAGAGGGATTAAATATAACGGATAATGCGCCTGCGGGAGCTGCAAGACTTTGCTCACTTGCTCTTCGTAGAAGGCTCCAACAGGGACACCTTCAAGCCCGAGGGCTGTCGCCTGTAATAAGATGTTCTGGGCGGCATGACCGGCTTCGAGATAGATGTACTGAGGCGAGCGTTCTTTTCCATATTTCGATTCAATCCTGCTGAACACCGCTGTCAGGAGAAATGTCGCCGGAGCTTGAGCGACACATTCTTGTTCCAGCGCGGCGCTGCTCAGCGAGGAGCGCATATCCCCCTCAACGTGCGGCTCCATCCGATGCCCGTCTGGGAAATAATGGTAGACACCTTCCTTTGTGACCAGGTAAAGTTCGAGCGGGTAGAGCGCGCCGGCGGAGGGGACCGTGCGCTGACCGATCGTATCGCGAAGGCCCTGGCCGGACCAAAGAAGTTGTCCAATTTGTTCCAAGGAAAGGACTCGTTTTGTAAAGCTGCGCACGGATTTCCGATTTCCTATTGCCTGTTCAAGCGAGACAGATCCCTTGGCGCTGGGTTTGGGGAGTTCGATAGATTTCAATAGCATCCATACCTCTCTGAAAGATGGGTCTTTCAAGTTGTCTGCAAACCTAAGACAATCTTGTTGATCAGTCATAATTCAGTTCAAAACGTGCGCTGATACACAAGATATCACAAATCGGCATGTCAATGTTGTACTTGGCCTCCAGAGTGCGAGGAAATCCGGGGAGAGGTGATTGTTGCTCAAATATTATTTAATAAACGCTCGAGGAGATTTTATCGCCTGGAAGAGTATCCGCTAAGCCAGAGATTGAGAGTGGCTCTGATGTAACGACCATCTATCTGAAATCAAAAAAAGCTGGTGACATTCTCTATGGCGCCCTACGTACTTACACTTGCAGCTTAGCGCATAGCGTTATACAATTATTGTATGATCAAGTCGATCCGAGATCCGGAGACTGAAAAGATATTCCGTCGTGAGCGCTCGCGCAAATTGCCACCGGACATTCAGCAACCAGCCTATCGCAAGCTCCGATTTCTGAAGAACGCTCAAGATCTGAATGATCTTCGCACTCCGCCTTCTAAACGACTTGAGAAATTGAAAGGAGATCGGCAGGGTCAACATAGCATCAGGATCAATGATCGCTGGCGGATTTGTTTTCTATGGAAAGAAAATGATGCTTATGAAGTTGAAATTGTTGACTATCACTAAGGAGATGTGTAATGGGTAAAACCGAACGCTTGGCACCCGTGCACCCAGGTGAGGTGTTGTTTGAGGATTTTCTGAAGCCGATGGAGTTGAGTCAGAATCGTCTGGCATTATCCATCGGAGTGCACCCTCGTCGTATCAATGAAATCGTATTAGGGAAACGAGGGATCACTGCGGATACTGCATTGCGGTTAGCAAAATTCTTTGGAACTAGTCCAGATGTATGGCTCGGACTGCAAAAGGATTATGAACTCGATGTTGCCATGGACGAGATGGGAGATCGAATCGAACGAGAAGTTCGACCTTATGCTTCAATCCAAACATAGCGCCAGCTAACGTCTCACTGAAGTGACCTAGCGCGATCCGTGGAAAGAATTGACGTAGCTATACAAGGTTGCACAGCTTGAGACAGTTCCCCGTAAGAATCAAGAATTGAACCCTATCTGATTAACGGGGGGGCAATATCCCCGAGGGTCGGTAAGATTCGAAAAGCATGGTGCATGATGTTTGATTTTTCTGATAAGGTAGTCGTGATCACCGGAGCAGCCGGAAATCTCGGAAGCGCTGTGGCTCGTGCATTTGAAGCTCAAGGGGCGAGTTTGGTCCTTCTGGATCGAAAAGCGGGCCGGCTTCAGGAGCTCTTCCCTGTAATTTCAAGGTTACAAAAACATCTCCTGATTGGCGGGGTTGATATGGCCTCCAAAGAATCGGTCGACGAAGCGATTTCAAAGGTTATCGCACAACATGGCCATGTTGATGTCTTGGTCAATACTGTCGGCGGATATCGAGCAGGAACCCCCGTTCACGAGACTCCGTTAGAAACGATGGAGTTCTTGATGGATTTGAATGCCAGGACAACCTTTCTGAGTTGCCAGGCAGCCGTCCCGCATATGTTGAAAGCAGGGAGCGGTAAGATCATCAATATTGGCGCTCGCCAAGGAACGAAAGGCTTGGCTAAAGCCGGTGCATATGCGATGTCGAAGAGCGCGGTACTGAGGTTGACTGAAAGTCTATCCGCGGAGCTCAAACGTGAAGGCATCAATGTAAATGCAGTGCTCCCCGGAACGATTGATACGCCCGCGAATCGAGAGGCAATGCCAGACGCGGACCTCTCCCGATGGGTAACCCCACAGGCGATCAGCGAGGTCATCCTTTTCCTCGCCTCGGATGCAGCCAGTGCAGTTCATGGCGCACTTATCCCGGTTTTTGGGACCGGATGAATTATCAATCCGATTGGATCTCTAGAATCTTTAGATAGGAGTGTTCTTATGGCAGATCTGAAATCCTTGAATGAGCTCGGCCAGTCTATCTGGTATGACAATATCCGCAGGACCTTACTGGAGTCCGGCGAATTCGAAACAATGTTCAAATCTGGTGTAACCGGCGTGACATCAAATCCATCGATCTTCGAAAAAGCGATCGCTGGAAGCTCCGATTACGACGAGGTGCTCGAGCCTCTCTTGACCGCGGGCTTATCCGTAAAAAAGATTTATGAAACGCTGGCCATCGAAGATATTCAGCGAACGGCAGATCTGCTGCGCACAATTTATGCCGACACAGATGGGAAAGATGGTTTTGTGAGCATTGAGGTCAGCCCTGAGCTGGCGAACGACACAGAGGGCACGATTGCAGAAGCTCGACGGCTTTTTGCAGAGGTGGATCGACCAAATGTGATGATTAAGGTTCCTGTGACCAGTGCGGGCATCCCGGCTATAGAAACATTGATTGGAGAGGGCATCAATGTAAACGTAACCCTGATTTTCTCGATGGCCTCTTATGAAGAAGCCGCCAAAGCTTATATTAAGGGGTTGGAAGCGCTCGGTCGTCGCGGAGGGGATCTGCGCCACGTTTCCTCGGTCGCATCGTTTTTTGTGAGCCGAGTGGATACTGCAGTTGACCGCGCTCTGGATGCAAAGGGAGCGGAATCACTTCAAGGGAAGATTGCTGTTGCAAACGCTAAAGTAGCCTACGCTCGCTTCAAGGAGATATTCTCGGGTGAACGATGGGATGCTCTGGCGGAGAAGGGTGCCTGGGTGCAGCGCCCATTGTGGGCGAGCACGAGCACGAAAAACCCGGCATACGCAGATACGCTTTATGTAGATTCACTCATTGGACCGGAAACTGTGAACACCGTTCCACCGGCTACACTAGATGCTTTCATAGATCATGGAACGATCGCACGCACCCTGGAGCAAGATGTTGACGCTGCCGAGGCGGAGCTACAACAGCTCTCAGAACTCGGCATTGATCTTACTGAAGTAACCGATCAGCTTTTGAGAGAGGGCGTAGACGCCTTCGCAAAGGCTTTCCGAACGATGCTGGCAAGTATCGAAGGAAAACGTGGAGATGCCCATGAAGGGTGAAGCTATCCATCTTGAACTAGGTGGATATTCAGATGCTCTGGATCAGGGCTTAAAGGCAATTCAGGGAAAGGATCTCCTCAAACGGCTCTGGAAACACGATCACACTGTTTGGAAATCCGAACCAGATGAGATCGCCAACCGCCTCGGCTGGCTTCATGTGCCCGCCGAGATGAAGGAAGCCGTTCCGGAGCTCAAGAAATTCGCGGATGAAATTCGCGAATCCGGGTTTCAATACGTTGTCCTGCTAGGGATGGGCGGCTCCAGCCTCGCCCCAGATGTATTTCAGACGACCTTCGGCAGCGCAGATCGTACTCCTGAATTATTCGTGCTCGATAGCACCGACCCCGGCGCCATTCTCAACCTTCTTGAGAAAATCGATCTTACGAAAACGGTATTTATCGTATCTACGAAATCCGGCTCGACTGTTGAGACGCTTTCGCTTTTCAAATTCATGTACACGAAAATCGCTAAAGCTGTAGGGGTGGATCAAGCAGGGACGCATTTTATCGCAGTCACGGATCCTGGAAGCAATCTCGAGAAACTCGCTAATAAAGATCGATTCCGCCGGACCTTCCTCAATAACCCTGATATCGGTGGGCGCTATTCGGCGCTCTCCTATTTCGGGATGGTTCCCGCTGCGCTTATTGACATGGACATCGATGCGTTATTGGATCGGGCGCTTTCCGTTGCCCGTGTGAGCAGTGAAAATGACAACGTGGATGAAATTCCTGCAGTTAAACTTGGCGTTGTTCTCGGGGAGCTCGCCAAAGTGGGGCGGGATAAGCTTACATTCATCCTCTCACCAGACATCGAGAGCTTTGGAGATTGGGTTGAGCAATTGCTGGCGGAGAGTACGGGCAAAGAAGGGAAGGGAATTCTGCCTGTCGTGGGGGAGGTACTTGCCGCGCCACAAACTTATGGGGATGATCGAGTATTTGCCTGGCTTCATTTAAAAGAGGACGACTCTTTAGCCAAGACATTCGAGTCGTTCATCGAAGCAGGGCATCCTGTGATCGAGATTGTTCTGAGTGATGCCTACGATATCGGTGAGCAGTTCTTCCTGTGGGAGATGGCCACGGCGATAGCTGGACAGCGCCTGGGCATCAATCCGTTTGATCAGCCAAATGTAGAATCCGCAAAAGTGAAAGCCCGTGAGATGATGGCTGCGTATCAGGATCAGGGTCAACTACCCGCTGAAGAGCCACTTACTGAAGTTGACGGGATCAAGGTTTATGCGATCGCGCCTGACATAAACTTTCCTGCCGAAGAAGAAGATGCACCTTCATTGAAGGAGATTTTCAACGGTTTCCTGGACGGTGCAGATCCTGGCGCATATTTCACCGTGCAGGCTTACTTGCCTGACACTGATGAAGCGTCTCAAGCATTGAGTGTCCTGCGTCATAGGTTGCGTGACCGGACCGGGTTTGCGACAACACTCGGTTTTGGCCCGCGTTTCTTGCACTCAACCGGTCAAATGCATAAAGGCGACGGCGGCAACGGATTATTTATTCAAATCACATCGGAAAAAGCAGCGGATCTGGCGATACCCGACGAAGCTGGAGAGGATGAATCATCCATCTCCTTCGGTGTGCTTATTCAAGCGCAAGCGCTTGGGGATCGACGTGCATTGCAGGAAGAGGGTCGGAAAGTTATCCGCTTCCACCTGGATGGAGATATTCAGGACGGCATCCAGAAATTAACGGACGCCTTAGGTGAGGGAGATCGCTGATGAAATCCGGCGCTGTTCTTTTGCACGCGGGACGGATTATTGTGATGCGCATAGCCATTATTGAGATCTGCCGATGATCGAAGCTGTTATTTTCGACCTCGATGGGACGCTTGTACAGACGGAAAAACTGAAGGCGATCTCTTATGCACGCGCGGTCACCGATCTTTTCCCACATGATGTAGAGGAAAAGCAGGTAATCGAAGCATTCAGTGAGGTCGTTGGGCTGCCGAGGCGTGAGGTTGCACAGGCTTTGGTTGATAAGTTTGACCTTTCAGCCCGCGCATCTGAGCGGATGAAGGAGTTCGGGGTAAGCGCCGACTGGCAGGCGTTTGTTCAGATCCGCCTTCAGCATTATGGGAAAATGCTTCAGGACTCAAACTTGATTCTGAGCCATGAATGGCCGCACAATTTGGCCGTTCTCGAGGAAGCCAGGAACGCAAGCTGCAAGACTGCATTGGCGACGATGTCGAGATGCCCTCAAGCCGCTCGGGTTCTGGAGATTCTTAAGCTGCAAGATGCGTTTGATTTCATCGCTACTCGTGATGATGTAGAGAGAGGGAAGCCCGATCCTGAGATCTATCATCTTGTCGCCAGCGAATTGGGGATACCGAGTGAGCGCTGTATCGTATTGGAGGATTCGCCCTCCGGTGTCCGCGCTGCAGTAGCAGCGGGCATGTGGTGTATTGCTGTCACAACACCTTTCACAAAAGAAGGTGTACACGCGCTGGGGTTGCTGGAAGAACGGTGGATCGTAGATGATTCAAGCAGAGTAGCTGGTGTAGT
>JAUWFP010000185.1 GCA_030606845.1 Anaerolineales bacterium
ATGGTTTCGGTCGTGTGCTTGCCGCGCTGAATGAAGGCTATCTTCTAAACAACGTTCTCCCGTGGCGCCTGGGTGAGGTGGGACGGGCTGTTCTACTGGGTCGGCATCCTGGTGGATCGATATTATCGGTCCTTTCCTCAATCCTTGTTGAACGGTTGTTTGATCTCGCGATTGCCTTAGGTTTGCTTTTTGCACTGATTCCTCTTGTTGCCGGCCTTCCCAACGTACCACGCACTGGATTATCCATCGCTGTTGTCCTGTTTTTTATTATTGCCGGGCTATGGCTTCTGGTCCGCAAGCCTGAATGGATAGGATGTGTTGTCAGGCGGCTTCCCGGAGGAGAAAAGCGCTGGATGCCTGCGTGGGAACGCGTACGGCAAGGCTTGCAGGCGCTTCAAGATCCTCGCTTGTTTTTCACGAGCCTTGGTTGGATGTTGCTCACATGGACTCTCGCCGGGGTAGAGTATTGGTTGATCATGAGAGCCTTTATTCCCGAGGCGGAATGGACCTGGGCGTTCTTCATGTTAACGATAACATTGCTTGGTGGAGCCATCCCATCGGTGCCGGGTTATTTCGGTGTGTTTGAGGCGGCAGGAGTATTGGCGCTTTCTGTGTTTGGTGTTCCAACAGCGGAGGCCCTGGCCATCTCACTCACTATTCATGGAATGGTTTATTCATTAGGATCTCTATTTGGTTTCATAGCTTTGCTCAACGAAGGAGAGACGATCTCAGGGTTGTACCGGGATATTCGCAAGTGGCTCTCCACAGGCTCGAATCAACAAGCGGGTTGATATGCGCATTCTAAACACACTTTATTACTATCGCCCTCATTTTTCCGGCCTGACGGTATACACGGAACGCCTGGCGCGAATGCTTGTTTCTCACGGACACCAGGTGACGGTTTTAACTTCACAATACGAGCAATCTCTTGAACCGCTTGAAAAAATGGATGGGGTAGATGTAAGGAGGATGCCGGTTTTGTTTAATGTGAGCAAGGGTCCGATAATGCCCACTTTCCTCTACCGAGCTGCGCGTTTGATCCCTCAGCATGACATCCTTCACTTGCACGTCCCGCAGCTTGAGGCCGCTCCTCTTTCGCTTCTTGGACGTGCCTTTGGTGTGCCCGTAGTGATGACCTACCATTGCGATCTCCTGCTGCCCTCCTCACCTTTGAACGCGGTTGCAAACTGGGTCTCAAATTTGGCGAATAGGATTTCGACAAAAACCGCGAATGTGATCGTTGTTAACTCGCGGGATTATGCGGAAGAATCGTCGATTCTCAATAAAAGGCTCGATAAGATCGAAGTCATTCCGCCTCCGATCGAAATGCCTGAGCCGGATCCCCTCGTTATCCAATCCATGTGCGAGCGATTCAATATTGTTCAGGGGCAACCTGTAATTGGCATGGCCGCACGCTTGGCGACTGAGAAAGGTGCCGAGGTGCTCGCTCAGGCGATGCCGATCGTTCTCAAAGAAATGCCGAGCGCCCGCGTTCTTTATGTCGGTCAGTATGAAAATGTATTGGGCGAGGAAGCATACCGCATCCGCCTCCTCCCACAGATCGAGGCGCTTGGTGACCATTGGACTTTCTTAGGAATTCTCCAGCAGAGTGAGTTTGCGGCTTTCTTTAATTTGTGCGATGTTACGGTGCTCCCCAGCTTAAACAGCACGGAGAGTTTCGGGATGGTTCAGGTGGAATCGATGCTCTCGGGAACCCCGGTTGTGGCCAGCGATCTCCCCGGAGTCCGGCAGCCTACCACGGCAACGGGCATGGGTTTAACATTCCCTCCGGGGGATGCGGATGAGCTGGCCGCTGCCCTTCTCCAGGTCCTCAGGAATTCTGCGGATTACAGGCGCGACCGTGCCAGTGTCATGGCACAATACTCAAGCGAAGTTGTGTCGGCAAAGTATGAAACCATCTTTACCAAATTAATTTCGAAAGTGTGAAACTCAATAATAAATGGCGAAAGATTATTTTTGGCTGCATCTGCGTGATTTACCGTACTTCCGGGCACTTCTGCGGGCGATTGAAGCCAGCTACTACGAAGGCCTGGATCTCCCGTCACCAACTCTCGATGTAGGTTGCGGTGATGGGCATTTTGCAACGATCGCCTTTGACCGCCCGATTGAGATCGGCGTCGACCCTGATCTTCCGATCATGCGTGAAACCCAATCGCGCCATGCGTATGATCTCCTTTTGCAAGCAGATGGGGCGCTCATGCCGCTCCCGGACAATTCAATCGCCTCGGCTTTCAGCAACTCTGTTCTTGAACACATACCGCATCTTGACGCGGTTTTGCAAGATGTGGGTCGAGTGTTGAAATCTGGGGCGCCATTTGTGTTCACGGTGCCCAACCCGGGTTATCGCACGCAGCTGAGCCTCCCCAGAAAGCTCTCAGGAGTAGGTCTTTCAGCTCTAGGGAAGTCGTATGAAAGTTGGTTCATGCGCATGTCGAGAACGATTAATCTCGACGATGAGGGGGGGTGGGAACGGCGATTATCGGCAGCCGGGTTCACGATCGAGAGGACTTTCCGCTACTTTCCTCCGTCCTCCCTGCATGTTCTAGAGTGGGGGCATTACTTCGGTGGACCCTGCTTACTCCCGCACAAGCTAATCGGCAAGTGGATTCTCGCCCCTTACCGTTGGAATCTTGGTTTGACGGATCGGCTGGTGCGACGATACTATGATACGTCGCCAACCAAGGATGGAACCTATAGCTTCTACCTGGTGCGTAAACAATGACCTCATCTGAGCCGGAACCTAACCCGATTCCTGAATCCAACCCGCAAGATCTGGGGGAGCCCAGCGTCCTCGATTGGCTCAAATCGCTGGTTCGTGGGCGTCCACTCAATATTCCAGAAGGGCCTATAGAGAGCGCAATCGTTGATGAGCCTTTAGCATTGAAAGAAGAGCCTCAGCGAGAGGCAATCTTGTCAACCTTTCATTTTTCGGCATCTCAATTTCGATTGCCGGTTGCGCTGCTGCTTGCGCTTACAGCGCAATTTGGCTTGGAACGCCGGGGTGGTTCGATCTGGATCAGTATTGCACTGTACATTCTGGCTGCTGTAGTTATCGCTTGGGGGACCTGGGCAGAAGATTTTCGCTATAAACCACCACCCACATCAAGCGAGAAAATCAGCCCCGTCATCTATCGTCCTGCAATACTATCTGCGGCGCTTGTTCTCTCTCTGCTGACTTTCCTCACCTCTGGGAATAACCTCTTCGATTTTCTGACAGTGGTCTTCTGGATCGCTTCTGTCATCACCGTCCTGCTGGCTTTCTGGGATGGAGAATTCCCTCTGGTGAGCTGGTGGAGAAGGTTCAAGAGTTGGGTGGCTGACCCAAATCTGCGCCTATCGTTCTCTGGCTGGGAGCTTCTGGTTCTTGCAGGTTTCGGCCTGTCAATCTACTTCAGGTTCTACCTCCTCGATACGGTTCCACCGGAGATGGTCAGCGATCACGCCGAGAAACTGCTGGATGTCGTCGATGTGCTCAATGGAAAATACTCGATCTTTTTCTCGAGGAACACCGGGCGTGAGGCTCTGCAGTTTTACATGGCTGCAGCGACGTACAAATGGTTGGGAACGGGGATTTCCCATCTCACCTTGAAAATCGGCACAGTTCTGGCGGGGATTCTGACCTTACCCTTCATTTATCTCCTTGGTAAAGAGGTCGGGGGCAAGCGAGTTGCTCTTGCAGCCATGGTCCTGGCCGGGATCGCGTACTGGCCGAATGTGATCAGCCGGGTGGGGCTTCGGTTTCCACTTTACCCATTATTCGTCGCGCCAGCTTTTTATTACCTGGCCAAGGGAATACGCACTCGCAACCGAAATGATTTCCTGCTTTGCGGGTTAGTTGTTGGCATGGGACTCCATGGGTACAGCCCGGCGCGAGTTATCCCCATCGCCATCGCCGTTGGTGTTGGCCTGTACCTCCTGTTTAAGGATTCACGTGAGCAGCGCCGGGAAATGATTACGCTGCTCGTAGTCACAGGTCTCGTCGCTCTGATTGTGCTCATGCCCCTGGTGAGAATTGCCGTGAATCGCCCGGATGATGTGATCTACAGGATGGCTACGCGTTATGGGAGTACCGAGAGGGAATTATCCGATCCCGCAATACAGATTTTCGCCTCAAACGTCTGGAACGGCTTAAAGATGTTCAACTGGGATAATGGTGAAGTATGGGTAAACTCCATCCCGCACCGTCCCGCACTGGATTGGGTCACTGGCGCTCTGTTTTTTCTTGGCGTAGTTATCGCCCTTACACGCTTTGCGCGCTACCGCCGCTGGATCGATTTGTTCATACTCGTCTCGATTCCCATTCTCCAGCTTCCCTCCACGCTATCGCTTGCGTTTCCGGCGGAGAACCCTGCTACCAACCGGGCTGCGGGAGCGATTGTGCCCGTTTTCATCCTTGCTGGTTTGGCGTTTGCGGCAATTCCGGATTGGATCGAAACTCATTGGAAAGGGCGGCGAACGGCCGCCATTAGCCTTGTCTTCACAGGGTTGTTCTTGTTAATAGCGAGTCGATTAAATTACCCTCTCGTTTTTAATGAATATCAAGATCGTTTTCTCAGGTCTGCATGGAACACGTCGCAAGCAGGAGCCGTGATACAGAATTTTTCTTAATCGACCGGTGATTATGAAACCGCGCATGTTGTTGCCTACCCTCATTGGGTTGACACACGTCTTGTCGGGATAAATGCAGGTCAACCTACCAGGGATTACGCCATTTCCGCGGAGAACTTTGCGAATACAACCTCCGAATCTAGGCCGCAGCTCTTCCTGCTCCATCCGGAAGACGTAGAATCCCTGCAGAAACTCAAGGAGCTGTACCCTTTTGCGCGGGTTACAGAGTATCCAAACGATATCGAGGGGAAGAATTTTATTATTCTGTCAGTGCCTTCCGTCCCTGACACTAATCTAG
>JAUWFP010000199.1 GCA_030606845.1 Anaerolineales bacterium
GGTGTCGCAGCGCTTGGTCGAAGCCGCCATCGTATTGCATGTAGGAACCTTCCAGCTTGAAGGTGATGTTGCAGGAGAGGTTATTCCTGTTCCTGAGGGAGGTGTTGGAGCTCCCGCGCCTGAGGGTCAAGCACCTGTGCCAATCATTGAACCTCCTGACATCATCACCTTGATTGTCACCCCCCAGGAAGCCTTGGCATTGAACTGGGCTATGAAAGTTGGAGCAGATCTCACGTTCACTCTGCGCGCTCCGAACGATGGAGAAGTAACCGAAACGACCAGTGTCACATTGCAATACCTGCTCGATACCTATGAGATCACGGTTCCAACCAAATTGCCTTATGGGATGGAACCCCGACTTGATAATCTGATCATCCCAGAGCTGCCGAATGATCAGCCGCCTGAACCGCCGCAGTAGTAGTAGATATGCTTGTGGTGTTCGAATGGAGCTAATAAATGACAGATAACGCGGAGGAAATGATCCGCGTCCTGATCGTCGATGACATCGCCGAGACGCGAGAAAATATACGCAAGCTTCTTCAGTTTGAGTCTGATGTCGTCGTCGTAGGTGCTGCGCGAACCGGCTTAGAAGCGATTGAAATGGCTCGTGAAACGGAGCCCGATGTCGTTATCATGGATATCAATATGCCGGATATGGACGGCATCACAGCCACTGAGGAGCTGGTGAGAGACGTTCCCTTCGCTCAAATCGTCATGCTTTCTGTGAACAATGACGCTGACTACGTTCGCCGAGCGATGCGTGCAGGAGCCAGGGATTTTCTAGCAAAGCCGCCATCTGCGGACGAGTTAATATCCACGATCAGGACATTGTCAGTTTTTGCACACGAACTGAAAGACAAGGCAAGCCAATCTCTGCCTTCTGTTGTAGTTCAAGGCCCAGGAGGGGGACACTCTGGAGCGCAGCGCCCTGAAGGAAAAGTCATGGTTGTTTATAGCGCCAAAGGCGGCGTTGGCTGCTCCATGCTGGCGACAAACATCGCCGTTGGTTTAGACACTGCAGATACTCCAACAGTGCTCGTAGATGCTGCGCTGCAGTTCGGCGACGTTGCCGTCTCGTTGAATTTGCAAGCTAAGAATAGTTTTATTGATTTGGCCAGCCGAGCAGAGGAACTAGATGCAGAGTTCGTCGACGAGGTCCTGCTCCGACACAGCACCGGATTGCGGGTTCTCGCCGCGCCGCCTCGACCGGAGGTGGCAGATGAAGTCACCGCCGACCAAGTACGAAATGTCATCCAATTCTTAAAACGAAATTTCGCCTATGTCGTCGTCGACACAAGTTCCAATATGGATGACATTACGTTGGCAGTGTTAGACGTTGCCGATCTACTGATCACCATTGCGACTCCAGAGATACCCTCGATTAAAAACACCAGACTGCTGTTCGACTTGCTGGGTGTCTTAGAATTCCCGAAAGAGCGAATATTCTTTGTCTTGTACAAGACGGATAAGCGCTCGGGGATTTCATCTGATGCGGTAGCAGAAAATTTAAAGTGCACTGTGGATGCGGAGATCCCTCTTGATGAACGGGCGATAACGACCTCAATAAACCGCGGTTCTCCTCTCCTTCTCAGCGATAAAGGTCAACCAGCGGCAAAGAGTATTTTCAGTATTCTCAGAAGCATTAAAGAACGCGTACTGATTGACGTTTTGGAAGATGAAGAGGAGATCGAAGCCGAACGTACGGGGTTATTCAGTCGGTAATACTTCATTTTGTGGAGCGAATCGCCGCTGAGTAAGGAGCGTGCAACGTGTCGTTACTGAAGAGGATTGAACAAGGCCAAGCTGAAGAAAACGTACCTGCCCTCGCCGAAGAAAACAATCAAGATGGGGGAGAGATTCAGAGCTCATCGCGTATGAGCGGCCTCTCAGCACGTCGTGTTGCACCGCCAAGTTCTGGGCAGCGAGATACATACCACGATTTGAAGACTCGAGTACAAAATAAATTGCTCGGGGAATTGGACCCCTCCATGGATGTCAGTCAGACAGCGGAGGTTCGCCAGACGATCGAGGAGCTATTTGAGAACATTCTGGCCGATGAGAGGATTGTTCTTTCAAGACCGGAGCGAAGACGCCTTTTTGAACAGATCGTCGCTGAGATTCTTGGCCTGGGACCCATTGAACCGCTGCTCGCAGATGGCTCGATCACAGAAATTATGGTGAACGGAGCCAAGCAGATATACGTCGAGCGGTCCGGTAAAATCTTCCGTGAACCTGCGACTTTCGAGAGCGACGACCACTTGATGCGCATCATCGATCGTATTGTGGCTCCCTTAGGACGACGGATTGATGAGTCTAGCCCATATGTTGACGCCCGACTGCCGGATGGTTCACGTGTGAATGCCATCATCCCGCCAATATCTCTCGTCGGACCCACACTCACGATCCGGAAATTCGCTCGAGATCCCATCACAGCCGATCAACTGATTGATTGGGGCACGATCACTCCTGAAGCCGTTGAGTTTCTAAAAGCGTGCGTGATTGGGCGAATTAATATGGTTATTTCCGGCGGTACTGGTTCCGGAAAAACCACGATGTTGAATATCATCTCGCAGTACATCCCTGCTGATGAGCGGATTATTACGATTGAGAATGCTGCCGAGCTGCAGTTAAGGCAGGAACATGTCATCACCCTTGAATCTAGGCCGCCAAATATCGAAGGCCGGGGTGAGGTGACGATTCAGAACCTCGTAGTCAACTCGCTGCGAATGAGGCCAGACCGGATTATCGTAGGAGAGATCCGCGAAAAAGAGGCGCTTGATATGCTCCAGGCGATGAACACCGGCCATGAGGGGTCCATGACGACGGCGCACTCAAACAGCCCGAGGGACACACTGGCCCGCATTGAAACCATGACGCTTATGTCAGGTGTGGAACTTCCCATCCGGGCCATTCGCGAGCAAATCTCATCCGCCCTTGAGCTTGTTTGCCATCTTGAGCGACTTCGTGATGGTACCCGAAAAGTGACTCATATTGCCGAAATCCAGGGCATGGAAGGTGATGTGATCACGATGACGGATATTTTCATATTTGAGCAAACCGGATTTGAGGATGGCAAGGTTATCGGGCGCCTCCGCCCAACGGGCTTACGACCAAGATTTATCGATAAGATTGAAGCGAGCGGTATTAATTTGCCCGCGGCAATCTTCGGTGTAGGCACCAGGTCAAAGGGGTACTAGGCGATGAATCCACAAACGGTGCTCATCATTGGAGGCGGGCTGGGACTTCTACTCCTGGTAGTTGGCCTGGCTATGACGTTTCTGGGTGAGCGATCAGTCGTTGAGGAACGCCTGGGCCGTTATGCTGAGGGGCAGGTTGTTTCCACATCTGGTGACGAAGCAAAAAAACAGCGCGGCTCGATCATCGCCGATTACCTGGAACGGGCTGGTGAAGGTTCAGATCTATTTAATAATCTTTCTCGAGACCTCGCTAGAGCGGACCTGAAGCTTCGACCGGCTGAATACATCGCTGTAATTGTGATCTCAATAGTTGCTTTTGGAGTTATTGGTTTTATCATCAGCAAATCGCTGATATTCGCGGTTCTTGGGATGATTCTCGGTGCTTTTGTGCCGCGAATGTATATAAAGCGGCAGGAGAAATCCCGTTTAAAGAAATTCGACAATCAGTTAAGCGATATGCTCAACTTGATGGTGAATGGCTTACGAGCTGGGTTCTCAACTCTCCAGGCGATGGAAGCTGTCAGCCGCGAGCTTCCAAAACCGATTAACGAAGAATTCCACCGTGTGGTACAAGAGATGCAGCTTGGTATCATGATGGAGGATGCCCTCGATCATCTCCTCCGTCGAATCAATAGTGAGGACCTCGATCTCGTGATCACCGCAATAAATGTTCAGCGTGAGGTCGGCGGTAACCTGGCCGAGATACTGGATTCGATTTCTTTCACGATTCGAGAACGTGTACGAATCAAAGGTGAAATCCAAGCACTAACCGCTCAGGGGCGAGCAACAGCCTGGGTAATCTCCGCTATGCCTATCGCACTCACGGCTTTGCTTTTCTTGATAAACCGATCCTATATTATGCAGTTTTTCAATCCGGAGACGCGAAGCTGCGGCATCCCAATCATCGTTCTTGCCGCGGTCATGATCATCACTGGTTTTATAGCCACACAGAAAATCGTTGATATCGACATCTAAAGTTCTGGCAGCGGCTGAATGAACGTCACGGGAGAACAAGGAGCGGAACAATGCCTTTACTAACAATTGCAGTCATTATTGGCATTCTCGTCTTGGCTGTTGTCCTGGTTATCGCTGGGATAAGAGCGCCACAAGCTTCTGACCCCATCTCTAGCCGCCTGGCGGAGTACAGCGTTCGCGAGGAGGCGATGACGCTCGAGGAGATCGAGCTTTCTCAGCGCTTTTATGAACGTGTTATGCTGCCAATCTTTAATAAGATTGGTATGATCGCCGCCCGCTTCACGCCGCAGGCGACGCTAGAAACTGCGCGGTTAAAACTCATAAAAGCTGGCAACCCCATGCAAATGGAGCCGTCTTTTTTCATCGCACTGCGCTTTGTCCTGGCAGTTGTATTGGGTGGCGGTCTATTCTTGGTATTCTCAATTTCAGGGCGTAATTGGCTTCAGGGTTTAGGAATTTCAGCGCTCTTTATGGCACTCGGATATTTTCTTCCGGATTTATGGCTTTCAAGCAAGGTTTCTGCCAGGCAGAA
>JAUWFP010000264.1 GCA_030606845.1 Anaerolineales bacterium
CGTTACGATCAGGAGGTCTTATTCGAAGAAGCCGCCTACGACTTGGTCCGCCGCTTCGGTGAAAAACCAACGCCCGTTCGTCAGGTTAAGAAAGCTGTTGAACGATTAGGAGAACTCGGCGGTCGGCTGGTGGAGAGCATCGCTCCAACTAGGGAGGGGGCAGAAACCGACGAGACCGGTGTTGCCCTGATGGCTTCCATCCGCCGTGCGGTGATAACCACGCCGCCCTATCGCTTTCAGGGTGGGAACCGCGACGATTGGGAGATCTGGCGGGACGGGTTACGTGATCGACTGTGGGAACTCCTGGGTGTAGGTGAACAAGCGCGGCGACCATTTGATCAGGATGAGTTGAAGGCCGAGGTGGAAGAACGCGTGCAACTTGATGACCTGTGGCGTGAGTTGATCTGGTTGCATACAGAGGAAAGCCTGCGCGTGCCCGTGTATTTGTTCCGCCCTGTGGAGATCAAAAAGCCACTGCCAGCGGTTGTGGTTTTCCCGGGTCATGGCACAATCGAGCAGACAGCTGGCTTGCAAAAATCCTATCAACGCGCGAACGCACTGGCTTTGGCTCGAGCAGGCTTTATCACACTGACCATGGAGCTCCGCGGCTTCGGTCGCCTGGGCACCATCGGCCATCTTCAAATAGACGCCTCCGCCCGTCTGGTAGGACGAACGTGGTATGGTTTGCTGGTTCAGGATGGGATGCGCATCATCGATTACCTCCTCACCCGCCCGGAAGTCGATCCTGGAAGCATCGGCGCTACTGGAATTGGCGCGGGGGGCGCATTGACCATGTACACAGCAGCTCTCGACGAGCGGGTACGGGTGGCCATGATCAATAGCTATCTGGGGAAATACATCGTCACCTGCCTAGACGAATCACACTGCCCATGCAATGACATCCCCAGTATCCTGTCATACGCCGAAATGGGCGATGTGGCTGCCCTCATCGCCCCCCGACCAGTCATGTTTGTCAACGGCCGCCGCGATCCAGCCACCAGCCACGCGGCACGAGAGAGTTTTGCGGTTATCCGGCAAATGTATCGGTTTTTAAGCGCCTCGCGTCAAACAGTTCTTCTTGAGCCGGAAGAGATGGGGCATTTTTATGACAATCAACTGGCGAGCAACTGGTTTCATCGCTGGATGGCTTTGGAGAGTGTATAGAGATAGTCTGAATAAGCCCCATGGGTTCCCTCATACCCAGAATCCTTCCTTCATAATTTTATCTGAGGGTCAATCTACGAGGTAGCCAGGGTGGAATAACTAGCTCATCTGGCCTCTCGGCCATGGCTTGAACGGGAGAAATGGGATTGGCGCCATCCCTTCGTAGGTCATCCTCTAGAGTTTCATCAGCCGCATTCTCCTCAACACTCTCTTCATCTATCCGTTGACCGGCTACAAGGCGCGCGGTATAATCTGCCGGTTGCACGCTTTGTGAAGTGATTAATTATTAGAGGAAATTTGAATGCCGAAACGCACATATCAACCGAAGATTCGTCGCAGACTTCGAGTGCATGGATTTCGATCCCGGATGTCAACAAAGGGCGGTCGATCCGTCATCAAGGCTCGCCGCCGTAAAGGTCGTCATCATCTCTCTGTCCGGATGAACGAGCACGTCAAGAAAGTCAACTGGAAGGCTTGATCGGTCACCTGAATGAGGTGAGGGCCTGTTTAGACCGGCCAAGCGGATGAACCGAAAATACCGGCTAACCAATTCGTCCGACTTTCAGCGGGTGCGGCGCACGGGAAAATCCTTTGCCCACCCGCTTGCTATTCTGATAGCCAGCGCGAACAATCGTCCCACCTCACGATTTGGCTTCACAACTGGTAAAGCCCTCGGCTCTGCAGTGCGACGAAACCGGGCAAAACGCCTCCTGCGCGAGGCGATTCGTGGGCACTTGGCTGCGATCGAACCTGGCTGGGATATCATAATAATTGCTCGGCCCAAAATTATGGAAAGTTCTTGGAGCGAGATCCAAGAAGCAATTACAAACCTAATTCAACGTGCAGAATTATTCGGTAAATAACGAGCGAAGTATGAGTGATCACATTCAAGATCTAGAACCAGGGTTGAGGGATATTCCCTTTACATTGGAAAACCTCCCCCGCCTACCTTTCCTTGCGCTCATCCGGTTCTACCAGGCAGTGATCTCTCCAGGGCTACCATCGGGTTCCTGCCGTTTCGAACCGACCTGTTCGCACTTCAGTTACCAGGCAATTGTTAAATACGGCATCATAAAAGGCGGCGCTCTGTCTGTATGGCGTATCTTACGCTGCCAGCCATTTCACCCCGGCGGATATGATCCCGTTCCTTAGGAGAATTATGAGTAAAGCATTCTTTCCATTGAAGAAAATATTTCTGCCCATAATCCTGGGCCTTGCTGCCCTCCTGTTAGTGGGCTGCTCTGGTCGCAGTATCATGGCTGCCTCAAGCTGGCCGGGATTAACGGTTAACGAGGATATCGCCTATTTGGCTTACAACGAATACGTGCGCGCCGTCGACCTTTCGAGCGGACGTGATGTCTGGAGTTATCCGCCAGAAGCAGATGACAAAATGACATTCTATGCCCCTCCGGCTGTCGGACCAGATGGCATCGTCGTAATCGGGGGTTATAACAACGAAGTGCATGCGTTGATGCCGAGCAACTCCTATGTAAATATCCTATGGTCATTCGAAGAAGCTACCGATCGCATCATCGGGGGACCGGTAATCATCGATGATATGGTTCTCGTCCCCTCTGCTGACGGGCGACTTTACTCGCTTGATCTTGAAACCGGTAAACCAGTATGGGACAAGCCATTCGAGGCGCAGCATGCGCTTTGGTCCTCACCGAAAGTTCAAGATGACCGAATCTATCTGACCTCGTTGGACCACCACATCTACGCCCTAGATCTTGAAACGGGGCGTGAGATTTGGGGAGTGAATCTGAGTTCTACCATCTCCGACTCCCCTTCGCTCACCGAAGATCTTGTCTTCGTTGGAACTTTTGAGGGGATATTGTTCGCCCTCAGTAGCAGCCACGGAGAGATTATCTGGCAGTTCGAAGCAGATGGCGCGATCTGGGGTTCCCCCGCAATCCTTGACGGCGTGGCCTTCTTCGCAGACGTGTCAGGGACTGCATACGCGATAGAAATCGCTTCCGGAAAAGAATTATGGCGAAGGGAATTACCCGGCAGTTCCGCCGCTTCTCCTACAATCCTGGATGATAGAGTTTTCTTCATTAGCGAAACGGGCGAAGTGACTGCGTTCCTGCTTGAAAACGGTGATCCAGTTTGGCCAAGCAGCGCTAGTATGGAGGGGCGGCTTCTCGCTCATTCGACCGCCACCGATTATGGTCTGCTCGTTCCAGCAATGGATAGCGAATGCGTGGTTTTTAGTGTAGACCCGAGCACGGGCGCTGCCCGATGCATTATCGAACCTAAGTAAAAGACAAAGGTGATCTTGTATGTGGAACACAATAATTCTTGAACCGATGATCAACTCACTACTTTTCATTTATAGCCTACTCGGGCAGAACTTCGGTTGGGCGATCATCGTCTTTACTGCGCTGGTGAGGCTCATTACCTTACCGCTCACCATCCAACAGATGCGCAGCACGATGGTGATGCAGGAGATCCAAGGCTCCAGCCGCTACAAGAAGATGCAAGAGAAGTATAAGAAGGACAAGCAGAAACTCTCAGAAGAACAGATGAAACTGTTCAAAGACGTGGGTTACAACCCGATGAGCGGTTGCGTGGGGTTAATCATCCAATTCCCGATTATCATCGGTCTCTACCAGGCC
>JAUWFP010000098.1 GCA_030606845.1 Anaerolineales bacterium
CCAACCACCTGTTCGCGCGCCAGGGTTGTATTGCATTGTGGGCACCAATCAACCGGCGACATCTTCTTGTAGGTTAAGTCATTCGCAAACATCTTCAGGAAGAACCACTGAGTCCAATGGTAGTATTCCGGATCGGCGGAAATCGCCTCGCGCGACCAATCCCACACCGCTCCCATCGTGCGCAATTGCCGGCGCATGTTCTCGATGTTCTTATAGGTCCATTCTTTTGGATGGATATCGCGGGCAATCGCCGCATTCTCCGCCGGCAGCCCGAAGGCGTCGAACCCGATCGGGAACATGACGTTATAGCCGCTCATGCGCAGGTAGCGGGCGCGCGCATCGGAGGGCGTCATCGCGAACCAGTGCCCGATGTGCATATCCCCCGATGTGTAGGGAAGCATGGTGAGAAAGTAGAATTTTTTGCGCTTCGGATCAATCTCCGCTTTGTAGAGTTGATCAGCCTCCCAGCGAGCCTGCCAACGCGGCTCGATTTCAACCGGTTGGTAGCGATCAATTTCATGGCCAGCCGATCGAGTTTTCTGCCTTTTATTTGCTCCACTCATGGCAATCTACCTCCGTAAGGATTTCAACCCCTGTCCATAAATAAAAACCCCAAAATAGTTCGAGTTCGTAAAGTCAATCGTTATACCTTATCAATCCCATCTGTACTCAAGCAGTTAAACAAAACACCCCTCGCCCATACAGGGACGAAGGGGTCTCCGTGGTACCACCCTGTTTGCTCAGCGGATGCTGAGCCACTTCACCGCTGTAACGGGCGAATCCCGCCCCCGGCTACTCATTTCACCGTGGGAGCCTGTCCTTAAGTAGGACGACAGGCGAGTTCAGCCTTCGCACTTACATCTGCTGCAGCGCACCGTGGGCGCTGTGCCGGGCTCTCACCCTCCCCGACTCGCTGACGGTTGGCTTACTACTCCTGCCATGGCTGGATATTTAATTTTCAGGTGGACCCAGTGGGATTCGAACCCACGACCTCCTCAATGCCATTGAGGCGCGCTCCCAGCTGCGCCATGGGCCCAAGCTCGAGTGGACCTGGCGGGATTCGAACCCGCGACCTCATCAGTGCGATTGATGCGCGCTCCCAGCTGCGCTACAGGCCCTTCTTGGGTGTTTGGATTGTACTTGAGAGGCAGATTCACTGTCAAGACAAACCCATGCGGACAAATCCATCCATTGATTACTCGAGCCCCTCTCGGTGGTGTCCTTCTGAGAAACGGAAGCATAGTTGTGAATGGGGGAAAGAATTGCTATGCTGAAGTGAGTGTGGCAATCATGATTGACTGCACTAACAATTTTGGCGCGATATTTGGAAAATATTTTAGAAGACATACTCGGGTTATTCTGGAGGAGAAACGACGATGAAAGTGATCGACCTTTGGAAATCGGACCAGAAACCAACAATCTCCTTTGAACTATTCCCGGCCAGATCCGAGAAAGCAGCGGGAACCCTGGAGACAACAATCGACCAATTGACCGCCCTGAATCCTGATTTCGTTTCGGTTACCTTCGGAGCTGGGGGATCAACTCGGGAGGGTTCCCGGCAACTTCTCAAGAAACTGAGACACGAGAAAGGACTGGATGTCCTCGCGTATTTCGCCTGCTTTGGGCTGGGGCCGGAAGATATTGTGTCTGTTCTAGACAGCTATCAGGCGATAGGAGTACGAAGCATCCTGGCTGTGCGCGGTGACGCCCCCCGAGATGAGGCCTTTGAGCCACATCCTGACAGTCTGCCATACGCTTCTGACCTGGTCGCCTTCATCCACCAACGCTACGATTTCTGTCTCGGGGTTGCTGCATACCCCGAGGGGCATATCGATGCTCCTGATCGAAAGAAGGATCTGGAATATTTAAAACTGAAAGTGGATCAGGGGGCCGAGTACATCATCACCAACTATTTCTATGACATTAGATATTTCTTCGACTTCGTTGAACGATGCCGGGACATTGGTATAGAAATTCCCATCGTACCCGGTATTATGCCCATCTACAGCGTCAAGATGTTGGAGATGCTGGCGGGCATGTGTGGAGCGACGATTACAGAAGATGTGCGTAAAGGGCTTGCTTCTTTTAAGGACGGTGACAAAGATGCCCTTATAGCGTTCGGTATTGAGTTTGCATATCGTCAGTGTGCGGAACTGCTTCGAGCGGGTGTTCCCGGGTTGCACATTTACACCATGGATCGAAGCGTGTCGACTGTGGGCTTGGTCAACCGGCTGCGAGCCGAAGGTTTATTGTGAGCGAGCCGTTAAACGGCGATGGAATGACATCACGCGGGAACTTGTCATGCTGAACCCTTCGGTTTCACTCAGGATAAACTCCGTGAAGCATCTCGTTCTTTGAACCGAAGGGCTCTTCTGGTCATGAACGAGATTCTTCGGCACGATGTGCCTCAGAATGACATTGGCCAGAAACCTGTCATTGTAAGTGGGCCGTGCAAAGGTGAGGGAATGATTTTGGCCGAGATCCTGTCATTGTGAGAGAAGCGGGCGCGCCGCCCGTCAATCCCAGGAAGAGGCGGCAGATCACAAATATGTTATGTAAGGAGAGGATATGGAATGCAATCAGGAAAAAAACTTGGCGAACTGTAATTGCACTTATGAGCCATGCTCCAGAAAAGGCATTTGCTGTGAATGCATCAGCTACCATCTACGCATGAGAGAATTGCCGGCTTGTTGTTTCCCCGATGATGTAGAGAGAACTTTCAATCGATCCTTTGAGCTTTTTGCTCAATTAGTCAGCGATGGAAGGGTTTAATAAACAACGTTCAAGTTTATATTGGACCCTTACGATGTCTTGAAATCCATCTCATAAATTGAAACCATTTATTGGATAGTGCTTATGTCCGGTGAAACAAATCTTCAGAGTCTTCTTGCGAATATGCAGCCAGTCCTTCTCGAGGGGGAGTTCGTGTTTTGTTCTGTCTCGCCAAAAACGTTTGATCAACTTCGTGCTCACCCGATCGGGTGGTTTCGCGAAGCGGAGGGGATCACCTTAATTGTTGAAAGAAGCGTCGCCGATGATGAGGATCTGGACTATGAATTTGTTTCACGAATGATAACCCTCAATATCCATTCGAGCTTGGAAGCGGTTGGTTTTCTCGCAGCCATAACCAGTAAATTTGCCGCAGCAGAGATTAGTGTGAATACCATCTCGGCTTTTTATCACGACCATCTTTTTGTACCCACGGACAAGTCAAGCGTCGTAATGCGGCTCCTAGATGAACTTAAAAATGATTACACCTAATCCATCGCTGCCTTTCCCACTTGCCGTACCCCTGATTGGGGGATCCGTTGCTGTGCGAATGGCACTCGAGGATTTGCGCTAGAAAGACCTTCATCTTTCTCGCTTTCATGATGATCGCCTGACGGTCTTGCGGCGTTCCTCATCCACTGAACGCTGCCACTTTCGAACTTACGGGATGCATCTTTATGCAGGATAAACAACCCAAAAGAACCTTGCGAGATTTCCTCGCTTTGAAGCACAACATCGTCGTGCTTCTTGGCGCTCTGCTGGTCATTGGAATGGGCGAGGAACTTTGGGTCCGCTTCATGCCCAAATACCTCGAGGTCCTGGGGGCAAGTGCCTTGGCTATTGGCGCATATGGCTCCTTCAAACGCGTGGTCGACACTGCGTATCAATATCCAGGTGGTTGGTTAGCCGATCGCTTCGGCAGGAAACGCGCCCTCGTCTTTTTCAACCTGATCGCAGCCCTAGGGTACCTTGTGTATCTCCTGACCCGGAGTTGGGAGATCGTGATATTGGGCACATTGCTTGTCCTCGCCTGGAGCAGCATGTCTCAGCCGGCGATCTTCGCGCTCATCGGGGACAATCTCGGGCGAGATCAAAGGGCGATGGGCTTCAGCGTTCAATCCATCTGGAAGCGTATCCCAATCGTATTAGCCCCCCCGCTTGGGGGATATCTGCTGACCCGTTTTGGCGTAGTCTCCGGGATGCACATCGGCTTCCTAGTTTCGCTCCTTTTCGCTCTCGCCGCGATCTACCTGCAATCTCGTTTCTACCGTGAAAAACCTCTCAGCCATACCGAGCAAAGAGAGGGCATCGTTACGATCTGGCGCAGGATGCCAGGCGCTCTTCGGCAGTTGCTCCTGGCAGATTGCTTTGCCCGATTCGGATCGAGCCTGACCGCTGTATACGTCGTGCTCCTGGTCATCAACATTCGCGGGATATCCCTGGTGGCATTTGGCGCCCTCACCTCTGCTCAAATGCTCACAGCCATCGCGGGCTACATTCCAGCAGCCCACTATGCAGATCGTTTCGGACGCCGCCCATTTATCCTCGTGACCTTCGCTCTGTTTGCTCTGTTCCCAGTAATCTTGGTCGGCCTCCCTGCAGAGTGGTTGATCGTGGCCTTCCTCGCCGCTGGGCTGCGTGAACTGGGAGAGCCGGCTCGCAAAGCGCTCATTGTCGATCTGGCAGAAGCATCCCACCGTGGGCGTGTGATCGGATTCTATTATCTCATTCGTGGCCTGGTCACCATACCCGCCCCATTATTGGGGGGCTTACTCTGGCAACGCGGATACACTTGGCCCTTCATCGTTGGCGGCGCCATATCTGCCATAGGATTCGGCATTTACTATGTCACGAGCGCACGCTCCATCGAGGTATCCGATGTGTGATTATTCGCGAACTATACGACCACATGCAACCACAAACGGAACGGGGGACGTCCTCATGCATTTAGCAAAAACACCATGACTTCCGCGGAACATCCCTGGGAAAAAATATATAAGAAAGACGGGCGGGTATTTCCCGAACCGTTCCCTCGCTTCCATGAAGCAGTGGATTTATTCGTCGAGCATGGCTGCTCTGATATTTTAGATCTGGGTTGCGGCAGTGGAAGGCATACCGTTCATCTCGCCATGGAAAATTTCAAGACCTTCGGTCTTGATATCTCTCCCTCAGGCCTGGGTTTGGCCCAGGAATGGCTTCGCGAGGTGGGGTTGGAAAGTCGTATTGTGCTCTCCGATTTTCGGCACCCTCTCCCCTTCCGTGAGGGGAGTTTTTCGGGGGTATTCTCGACTCAGGTGATCCATCACGCCCGCATAGCCGCGGTTCGACTGGCGATACAAGAAATCTGGAGAGTCCTTTCATCTGGAGGTGTGGCATTTATCTCGGTTGCTGCAGGAAAGGATGATGAGGAATTTGTGGAGATCGAGCCAGGCACAATTGTTCCACTGACGGGATCAGAGGCAGGATTACCCCATCACATATTCTCTGAAGAAGAGCTGCGGTTGGAATTTCGTGACTTCCAAGTTTTGGATATCTCCCTACGAGCGGAGGGGAAAGTGTTGGTTATCACCGCCCGTAAACCATGACCCGGTCACGCTGCGTGAATTTCCCACTGTTTGCATTAGAATATTGCTTTACAACCCCCGAAATATGCTGTTTGATTCGGTCTTAATATGACAGGTGCTGCTTCCAAGTATGAAGCAGCACCTATTTATCATCTCTCTTTGCCTTCACCAAATCTTTAAACGTTAGCCAACTCTCCTGCTATGGATCCGATTTACGCTTCGTCGAACAATCGCTCCTTGAACGCAGGGATCATCAGGAACACGACCACAGCCAAACCCAGCAACCCACCCACGATGTAGTCGCTGGTGGTACCGCGCACGAGGTGAGTCCAGAAGTTCGCGATCGTTACTGTGATGCCGCCGATCAACCCCAGGTAGAAACCAGCCTTCTTACGAAGACCTGTGTAGAAAATCGAGAATAGCAGGGCAATGGTCCCTAACCACATAAACTGGGTTGAGAGCCAGAGAACCCACGTCGTTGGCGGCCATAATGGGCGTTGGGGGAGCATCCATTGAAGACGGAAGGATGCGTGACCATTGGTGAAACTGTGAGCGGCAGCAATTCCCAGGGCCATGAAGACCAGGAAATAGGCCAGCTTGGTCGTCCCATCAACTTTTTCTGCGAGCAATATCCAGAAGTAGGGGATCAATCCCAATAGAGCGATGAAAATCGGGTACGGTAAACCCTTGCCGAAGCCAACAAAGTTAATCCACGGAATGAGCATGTAGGCCCCGGCTATAGATGGCATCGCAGTGGCCAGTAGTGCTGCCCCCTTGGCCCAGACTTCGCCTCTATTGAAAGGCTTGGCGATTACCAGGGCAACCACGCCGCCAAACATTGCCAGCGCCATCCAGAGTGGGTAGAAGAAGCTGACAAGGTAGGGGGTATCGATGATCAGCGGTGCTTTTTTGACCAGTTCGGGATCATCGGAGGTCGACATCTTCTCATATTTTATGAGTTGACCATCGATGATTTCGGGTAGGATCGTCTTGACAATCAAAGGTGTTGCAATTATGGTGACGAAGGCGAAAACGACTAGAACGATAGTAGCTGTAAGCCGAACTTTGTCTGACGGATGCTGCATGTTCTTCTCCTTTTACTGGTGTTGGGTAAGAGAGTACGAAAACAACCACCACTTGAAAGTGCACAATGGCCAATGTGGGCAACCTCAGTATAGTGACAAATTTCTCAAAAGTATTTAATCATGGTTAAGTCCAAGTTGCTCAACAAAGCTGCTCATGAATACCGAGCCCACATCATCAACACCAAACAGCCAATTCAGATTATGGTGAGGAAGATAAAATGGAAGCCTTATTGGCGAAATTAGCCAAGAATGAAGTGTTCAGTAAAGTCAAAAAAGAAGACCTGGAATTTCTCGCCCAAAGCTCAATTTCACGAACACTGCGGGACGGGGAGTATCTTTGCCATCAAGGTGATGATTGGCCAAAGGTTCTTTTCGTAGAAAATGGGGAAATTAGCTGGGCTCTAACATCACCTGGGGGCAAAGAAAAAATCTTGTTTACGATCAAACGAGGGGAAGATTTTTGGTCTCACTCCATTTTCGACGGTGAACCAATACCCGCATCCCTTTACGCTATCGGAGATACAAAAATCCGCCTTTGGTCTAAGGGCGATATCCTCACTGTTGTCCAAAGAAACCCGGAGGCGATCTGGGCAGTTACGTGTAGATTAATTGGCATCATGCGCCATGCGCGCGAGATTATTTATGGATTGGCTTTCCAACCTGTTTCAGCTCGATTGTCGCAACTAATCCTGGATCGATTCCACGACGAAGATGACCTTCTCGCTGAGCGGGATCTTACATTGGATCAAATCGCGGCGATGATCTCCTCAACCCCTCAAGTGGTGTGCAGGGTAATGTATCAATTCCAGGAAGATGGCTTGATGGAGCTCTCCAGAGCAACAATCAAACTGCTCGATCCCAAGGGATTGGAAAAAATAGCTGAAACGCATTAGGGAGGGTGTTTCGCTCTCATTTCAGCGAACGATTCTCCATCATTTAATATCCTCCCTCCACTCATTGCGGCTGCCCATAGCAACTACAACGCTGTTTGATCTCCTACCCACGCATGCCTATAATCGCATGTAGTGCGGAGGGATGTGATGACTGTTGACCGATATTCCCAT
>JAUWFP010000308.1 GCA_030606845.1 Anaerolineales bacterium
GCCTTGAACTCCCGGACCAGCCGTCCGAGCGCTTCTGGTAGATCGTCGGTGCGAATCCTGCTGGGCTGCAAATCGAGGATATAGGTTCGAATGTCCCTGATCACCTTGTTCAAGCCATCGATCGCCTGCTCTATGCGGCCAGCAGCCTCTGGCACCTTATCCTCATAGGTAAGTCGAGCGTATTCCATACCCAAACCAATGGCATAGATCGATTGGATGATCCCATCGTGCAAATCCATGCCGATGCGCTCGCGTTCCTCGAGCACAGCAACCCTGCGAGCACTTCGGTAGAGCCTGGCGTTCTCAACCGCGATGCCCACGCCTGCGCCGACCGCTCCAAGCAAACCTACCTCGCGATCTTCGACCGGCCTTGGGCCTTTGAAAGCCAGACTGAGCACACCTGTTACTTTTCCAGGAGCGATCAAAGGTGCGCAAACTAACGTTTCATACCCGCTTTCCACTACCGCTTTACGCAGAAAGTGATCATCCTCGCTAATATTTTCCGTCCATTTCGGACTACCTGTTAGGGCCACTTGTCCAATAACCCCTTCGCCAATCCGGAAGCGATCGCTCTCCCAGAAAGCGTCAGATGCACCGCCGAGATGAATCGCCTTCCTGTATACACCTTCAGACTCTTCCAGCAAAAACATCTCACCCGCGTCCGCGTGGAAGATGTTCATCACCCTACCCAGCATCACTTCCAACAGACGATCCAGATCCATAGAAGAACTGACGGCCGTCGCCATTGAATACATCAAGCCTAATTCTTCATTCCTCTCCGCCAGTTGACTTTCATTACCGAGGACTTGTTGATACAGGCGTGCGTTTTCGATTGCTGCAGCAGCGTGCGCGGCAAGCATCTCAATCAAACGTTGATCCTCAGCGGTAAATTCGAGTTCGCCGATCTTTTCGGTGAGATAGATCTGTCCAATCGAGCGACCGTAAGCTTTGATTGGTACACCGAGGAAGGAATTCATCACCGGGTGACCTTCCGGAAAACCAACTGATTTAGGGTGGTCGGCAATATTTGCCAGGCGGATGCTCTCCCCAGTGCGCAGCATTTCCCCGATGAGCCCATGCCCCTGCGGTTGATGGGAAATGCGATCGTGCTCCTCCGCGGATAGCCCTTCCGTGATGAAGGTGCTTAACTCGCCATCCCCGGTAGGAATCCCAATAGCAGCATATTTTGCATTCGAGAGATCACGTGCTGCATGAATAACGCGGCGAAGGACCCCATCGAGTGAGAGGTCGGAGACCAAGCTCAGCGTTGCCTGGTGAAGTGCTTGAAGTTCCGACTCGGGGGTTGCGACTTCGTCGGTGGATTCTTCAGCTAATGTGCGGATGTTTTTTTCGTGGCTCACGAATTATTTACCTTATACGGGATTGTACCCCACACCCATACCAAGGTAAAACCCATCCTTAGGGTGATACAAATGACAACTTTATCGGGTGTGTATTTTACATAACTACATTCGGCGGCTAATCTTGAAGGGCAAATCGGGTGTTAATCCAAGTTTCCTGCTTGTAAAAAGAACCTGATAGTTTTTGCCAGCTCGCGGCGTGTATTAATCTCGCTCAGCTCGATACGAAATAATTAAAATGATGATGACATCTACTCAATCTTCACGACTCCCTGGTTTTTATAAGCTAACGATCGATGAGCGGTTAGAACGCGCCGCTGCTGTTGCGGGTCTGGATGCAAAGACTAAAGCCGCTTTTAAGAGGCTTGGAGGGTTAGATGCGGATCAAGCTGATCATATGGTCGAAAACGTGATCGGTGTATTCGGACTCCCATTGGGTGTAGCAACTAACTTCCTGATCAATGACCGGGAATTTCTCGTTCCTATGGCGATCGAGGAGCCTTCGGTCATCGCCGGCGCATCCTTCATGGCCAAACTCGCGAGGGGCGCTGGTGGTTTTCACGCGGAGACCACAGAGCCGCTCATGATCGGCCAGATACAAATCATGGATGTGCCTGACCTCGAAGCAGCGAAGACCAAGATACTCGAACACCGTGATGAGATCCTCGCCGAAGTAGATCGAGTTGACCCAATGATCCTCTCCTTAGGCGGCGGTGCTCGCGACCTTGAAATCCGTATCCTAACGAAGACACACGCAGGCCCGATGTTGATCGTCCATATAATCTACGACACTCGAGACGCGATGGGGGCGAATGCGATCAACACCGCCGCAGAACGCCTCAGCCCAATGCTCGAATCGCTAAGCCAGGGAAGAGTACATTTAAAGATTTTGTCTAACCTGGCAGACCGTCGTCTGGCGAAAGTCACATGCACGATCCCAACGGCTGCCCTGGCTTTCGAAACATTTTCTGGTCCGACCGTTCGCGATGGGATTATCGAAGCCTGGGCTTTTGCTGAAGCCGATCCGTATCGTGCTGCCACACACAATAAAGGAATCATGAACGGCGTGGACGCGGTTGTCATCGCCACAGGCAATGATTGGCGGGCGGTTGAAGCTGGCGCACATGCATATGCAGCGCGCTCGGGTCGGTACACATCCTTGAGCAAGTGGAGTGCGGATAAGGCTGGAGATCTGGAAGGAGACCTCGAGCTCCCGCTTGCCGTAGGTACCGTCGGTGGGGCAACGCGCGTGCACCCACTTGCGAAAGCCTGCCTGGCCCTGATGGGCGTCGAAAATGCACGCGAACTCGCACAGGTGATCGCAGCCGTAGGATTGGCCCAAAATCTCGCTGCGCTGCGTGCACTGGCAAGCGAGGGCATTCAGCGAGGTCATATGTCCTTGCACGCTCGTCAAATTGCCATCGCCGCCGGCGCCGAGGGCGAAGAGATCGATCGCATTGCCGCTAAGATGATTGCCCAAGG
>JAUWFP010000235.1 GCA_030606845.1 Anaerolineales bacterium
GAAATCCTTTGCCTTGCCAGGGTCTTGCGGGAAGTATTTATTCTCTATCGTGATTTTTCCCGGATCGAACAGTTTCCGATCGGGTGTGATCACCTCTTCATTGAGAGCGCCGACGGCTGTGACCATTTTAAACGTCGAACCGGGCGGGAACTCGCTGGCGATGGCATGGTTCGTTAGCGGGCTGCCGCGCGTATCGTTCTCCAGTTGTTGGTAGTAATCGGTTGGGATTAAGCGGGCGAAACGATTGTTCTCGTACGTCGGCAAGGAGACCATCGCCAGGATTTCTCCGGTTTGCGGGTTCATGGCGATGACAACGCCGAGTGGAGTGCGCTCTTCCCCTGAGTAGCGATTGATAAAGTCCATTCGATTGCGCAATGCTGTTTCCGCCGCTGCTTGTAGCCGCGTGTCAATGGTCAAACGCATGTTGTTGCCGGGAATGGGTTGAGTAAAAGCCCCAACATCGCGCAGATACTGACCGGCGACATCGCGTTCTACGAGTTTGAGACCATTCGAACCGGCGAGGATTTCCTGATACATCCCGAGATAGCCAACCTCGATGCCGGCGTAACCGATCTTATCGCGCTCCTTGAGGAACCCTTGCTCCTCGTAAAAGTCCACCAGATTTTCAGGGATCGGACCCATATAGCCGATCGTGGCGGCGGTGAGCTCGCCGGTCGTGTAGTCCCGCACGGGCACCGCGATTACGCTCACTCCCGGGAGGTCGATCTGTTCTTCACGCAGCACTCTAGCAACTGTTTCATCTACGTCACAGGCGATCGGCCAGGCTTCATAAGGTCGATTTGTGTCACCCTCGTTGACCAATTGTATAACACCACGATCAGAGAGGCAGGGAGCGGCTGCATCTGCGATATGATCGAGAGGAACACCGGTTAAGTCGGATATTCGCCGATAAATCAACTCTCTCTCGGCATTACTGTCCGGAAGCAGCGCAGGTGTGATCATCACCCGATACTCCGGGATGTTCCTGACCAATTGGAAGTCGTTCCGATCGTAGATCACGCCTCTCTGCGCAGGGATACTGACCTCGTCGAAGCGGTTGTCGTCTGCAGTCTGACGATACGATTCACCCTGTATGATCTGCAGACTGAAGAGGCGCCCGATGAAGATCAGCAATATCACGATAATGATGATGTATGTCATCCTAAGCCGGATGGCTGGGATGTGCACCCTCGAGTTTTCATTCATGCCATCGCACCTTAAATTTCAACTTCTGGTGGATAGAGCCGACTGCGGAGCCCTTTTAATGCTTGCGCTGTTGGGAGAGCAAGGAGGAGATTGATGAATGTGCTGGGCAAAATCACGCGCGAGAACGCATATGTCCAATCGATCTCCCTTCCCATGAGCAGGATTACCCCTAAACTCATCGTGTGAAATAGCAGCGAACCTGCGAGAGTGGCCCCTAACGGCATCAGGAAATTAGCCTCCCAGATCCGATCTTCAAAGAGCCATACAAGCGCCCCAATCAAGATGAGAATAACGCTGGTGGTTCCAATCGGGACACCTGAAAGCATGTCTAAAAAGACGCCTCCAGCCAATCCCCAAACCATTGCCTCCTCGGACCCTCCCGCTAATCCCCACCCAATGACAGCAAGTAGAATGAGATCGGGTCGACCCTCAAGAAATTGGAACGTTCCAAGCAGGGTTGATTGAAAGATGGCGAGCAGGATCAGGAGCGGGATTCCTAGGAGGTAAGCCACACTTCACCTTATCACGGGTTTGGTTGTTCAAAAATCAGTGGGCGGAAATTAGTGATAACCAGAACGATATTCAACTGGTCGAATTCCACACTGGATTGAATGGTTGCCTGTTGGAAAAGATCATAATCCCTATGGTGGATGCTCAATATTCTTCCAATTGGGATATCCGCAGGGTATTTTCCACCTAATCCGGAGGTTAGGACGAGCTCTCCTTGACTGAGTTCAGCGTTCAAGTCGATGAGATCGACGATGAGCTCACCGTTCAACTGCGCTGTGAGAACCCCCTCCGTTCTGGATTCCTGAAACTTAATATTGACTGCAATCTCTGGGTCGGTTATTAGCTGCACCCTGGAGTAGGTGGCGAAAACCTCAGCAACGCGGCCAATTAGGCCTCGCGAGGTTACAATCGGCATTCCTCTTGTAATCCCTGCGTCGGATCCCCCTCCGATCAAGATCGAGCGAATGAAGGGGCTCACATCTCGTCCGATAACATTCGTGGCAAGATATCGGCTCAGTGGTTGAGAGCGAGCATAGTTGAGCAGCGCTGCAAGCACTTCAGCTTCCGCAGCTTGCTCGCGGAGAGATATGATCTCCTGTTGGAGCAGCGCATTTTCCGCCTCGAGGCGGTTGACTTCGCCACGCAGCGTTGCCATGTCACGAGGGGAGGCGAGGGCGTCCCTCAGGGCAGAGAATCGGAGTGCAAACCAGGATTGGACTGCGATAATTGGACGAGCTACGAGGTTTTGAACAGGTTGGAGGAAGCCGCTCAGATTAAGGATCAGCAAGCTGAGTGCGATCAGGAGCAGGATAGATACGATTAAGACTCTTGGGGATAAGCGTCTCATAAGTCCGATCCCGTTTGAATCAGGGACCAATCCTATAGCTGATTAGTAGCCGGGGGTTCGTTCAAGGCCGACGAGAAAGCGGCCAAGAGTGTCGAAGTCGTCAAGGATTAAACCAGCCCCGCGGGCTACACAGGTCATAGGATCATCCGTGAGCCATACACGCATGCGAAGTTCATTGGAGAGCCGATCAGTCAACCCCTGCAACTGAGATCCACCGCCCGCCAGAGCAATTCCCTCTTCCATGAGATCCGCGATAAGTTCAGGTGGAACCTCATCGATTGCGTCCCGCAGGGTATCAACGATGATTTTCACCGACCCAGCCAAAGCCTCGCGAATTTCAACGGATGAAACTTCGATCGCCTCCGGTAAGCCGCTCACAAGGTTTCTACCGCGCACGCTAGTTGTTTTTTCTTCTTTAAGAGGGTATGCCGACCCGATTGTTATTTTTACCCTCTCTGACATTCGTTCGCCAATCAGCAAGTTGTATTTATTCCGGATGTAATTGATGATGTCCTGATCCATCTCATCGCCAGCGACACGAAGCGAGCGGGAAACGACGATCCCGCCCATCGAATACACTGCCATTTCAGTCGTCCCTCCGCCGATGTCCACGATCATCGAACCACGGACTTCCCCGATGGGGAGGTCAGCGCCTAATGCGGCCGCGGTAGGTTCTTCGATCAGGTAGGTCTCACGCGCTCCCGCCGCCATTGCGGCATCATATACAGCACGTTTCTCCACCTCTGTTGCACCGCTGGGGATGCCAACAACGATGCGTGGGCGGGGGACAGGTACGAGACTTTGTTCGTGAGCCTTAGCGATGAAGTATTCGAGCATACTTTCCGTGATATCAAATTCAGAGATGACACCGTCGCGCAACGGGCGAATGGCGATGACATTCGCAGGTGTTCGCCCCACCATCTGCTTCGCTTCTGCGCCAACGGCTAGGGTGCGTTTGGTCTTCTTCTCAATGGCGACCCACGAAGGCTCGTTAATTACGATCCCTTTCCCGCGCACGTTAACCAGCGTGTTCGCAGTGCCGAGGTCAATTCCAATGTCTAGGGAGAAGAGGCCTAGGAGCCAGTTAAGTGGGTTGAACGCCAAAGCGGAAATCCTCCAGTGGAGCTAAGTTGCGATTATACCATGCAGGGTCGAGGATACACATTCTCTAGAACGTTATGTTAGGTTTTTCAGGTTGCCGTGCATGCAAATGCTATAATCCCACCTACCATGTTGAGTTACGAGCAAGTTAGCGATTTTATTGAGAGGCACCAACTCTTGAACCGCAGCGTTCGGGTTGTGATCGGTGTTTCCGGTGGACCGGATAGCCTCTGTCTTCTGGACACTTTGCATCACCTTGGGTATCCGCTTATCTGTGCCCATCTCGATCACGGATTGCGGCAAGAAAGTTCTGATGAAGCAGCCTATGTGAAGAGTATCGCCCAATCCTACAATCTTCCTTTTGAGATTTAGAAGCAAGATGTCGCCTTGAAGGCGGGATCCGGCATTTCGCTGGAAGAAGCAGCCCGTCTTGCCCGCTATAATTTTCTTGTGCGCGTGGCCAGGAAAAACGATGTGCATGTGATCGCGACAGGCCATACTGCAGAT
>JAUWFP010000122.1 GCA_030606845.1 Anaerolineales bacterium
GCGTTTCCCTCGTCGATGTCTTTTTGCTGACCTTTGGCCGATAGAAATATGATCGGGGGAATGGCTTTGTTCTCTTCCGAGAGTAAACGGATTACATCGAAACCCGTGATCTCGGGCATCATCACATCGAGGAGAAGAAGATCAAACGTCTCATCGCGAAGCTTGTTGAGTGCCTCCTCTCCGCTGTAGGCGAGCGAGAGCTCATACCCTGCAGGAAGCAGTGTTAATTCGATGAGCCCGACGGTATCGGGTTCATCGTCCACAATGAGTATTCTTGCCTGGTTTTTCGTCACTTTTTTCGCTCAATTCCTGTGTAAGTATCGCCCCAATTGTAACCTGCGAAAGGGAACCCGCCAAATATGCGCAGTGATGAAGAATCTATCTTAAAGGGATCAAGTTAATCGATTGTTCAATAGAACATTATAAGGGTGACCGTAAACTGGCAGCTTTGGCGACTTCTGGGTTCATGCTCAGGCTGCCAAGGTCTAAAACCACTATGGATTCTAATGGCTGCCGACATCATCCGCATCCAACCCGAAAGCGATCACATCATACTCGAGCATCGCTGGATCGGCCCCTCGCGGCAACAAAAGCGACAGTTCGAAATCGCTCGCCTCTCCGGCTTTAAGAAGTTCGGCGGGGGAAACCCATCCAGCCGTAATTATTAGGCCCTTTTCATTTCGCGCTGTCACATAAATGGAAGGTTCTCTGATGAGCGTATCGTCAGGGTTGATTATGACCCCACGCAAGAACACAATTGAGCCGAGGGCCTCATATTGCGAAATACTTAACTCTAGCAGCGAAACCGTTTCGTCCGCAGCTAAAGTATCAACCCCTTCCACCGACGCGTGGGCATTCAGCGTGCGCATCGCATCCTCGGAGGCGAGGATTTCAGGAGAGATCCCCCAAAATTGTTGGATGGTGAAGGAGTAAATCCCACCGGGTTGAATGGGAAGTGGGGGGTCGATTGGCGCGATCCCAACGAGTTCATCCTCGTTCTCTAAAACGAGCAGGCCAGAAGCCCATACCCAATCAGAGGAGGGGTTATGGATGGAGCCTAAAAAGAAGGGCATACCCTGGTTTGTGAATTGGAGCGCTGGCGGCTCTAGAAATTGAAGGTCCGGTTCTGGAGGAGATGTATCAATAACCATATCCAGGAAGAAGACCAGGTCGTCAGGCTCATATCTCCCATCTGCTAAAGCGATAAAAGGAGCCGATTCACGCGGGTGTATGTGTGTGGTAGAAGCCACAAGATTTGCATAACCAATCGGCTCCTGGGTTTCATCAAGCATGAGAACGGCGAGGTCAAGTAATTTTGCTTGAGAGATGCCGGGGTTGGTGATCTGCCCGAGGATCACCGTATCACCCTCAGGGTTTACCTGCCAGGTTGCGTTCCGGATTTCTCCACGGGCTCGTCGAACGCGTGGGATTCGCTCAGCATCGATATCGGCGGTCGTGTCGACCATGGTGAAGGGCCCCTCAAAATCTAATGCGAATAACGCCTCCTCACCCGGCAAAAGGCTGGCGGGGATCGCCGGCACTGTCGCTTTTTCCAATTCAGCCCCTTCTACACCGAGCAGAGTAACTGTGACCGAAATTCCACCAAGTGGGAACTCGGCTTCATTGACCAACCGTCCAATAACCTGCCACGAATTCGGAGCCTGACCCGGGATTAGATTAAGAGATAGTAGACCGATTTCAGGAGCGGGCGTGGGGCTGGAAGGGATAGTGGTTGGGGTTGCTGGGCTTTGGGTTTGTTGTGGATCGGGATTCTGAATCATTCCAGGAAAGGCGGAGCAGGACCCGATGGTGAGTGCAGTGAAAAACATGGAAACGAGGAACCAGGGACCAGACTTATTCTTTTTTTCAGTGTGGGGGTGGAATGGCATAACCCACCTTTTGAGTACCATACAAGATTTCCCAGTCATGATGAGGGAATTAAACCATGAGTTGGAGCATTATGCATTACGACATGAATGCGAGTGTGGCCTTGCTCCATGTGTTCGCAGGAGAACGCGGCTTTATAAATCAAAGGAAGTTTTGGTCAATAAACGGGAAGGGTAGGATCTACCTGCCGTGCCCACGCGTTGATGCCACCCTGTAAGCTAAAAGTTTTCTTGAAACCTGCGCCGGTTAGGATGTGCAGCGCTCGTGTCGAGCGTAACCCTGTTCTACAGAAAAGAACGATCTCCTCAGCATCATCCAACTTGGCCATACGGGTCGACATTGAGCCAAGGGGAATGGAGTCGGCGTTGGGGAGGGCGGAGATCTCCAGCTCGTGTGGCTCACGCACGTCGATCAGATGGAGAGGTTCGCCGGTCGCCAGCCTTTTTACAAGCTCAGAAGGTTCGATTTCCCAATCGGGTGCATGGCTGCTCTTGTCATTGTTGTGCCCGGGAACACCACAGAAAGCCTCATAGTCAATCAGTTGTGTAATAGATGGGTTTTGCGAACAAACCTTGCATTCAGGGTTCTTCTTCAATTTGACCATCTCAAAGCGCATGTCCAGGGCGTCGTAGATGAGCAACGTACCGATAAGAGGCGTCCCGATTCCAAGCAGCAGCTTGATCGCCTCCGTCGCTTGGAGAGTCCCGATTGTTCCCGGAAGCAGGCCGAGTACACCACCCTCAGCGCAAGATGGGATTAAACCCACCGGTGGGGGATCGGGGAAAAGGCATCGGTAGCAAGGGCCTTTCTCCGCCCAGAATACGCTGACCTGTCCGTCAAAACGCGAGACCGAGCCGGAAACATTCGCTTTACCAGTCAGGACGCAGAGATCATTAATCAGATAGCGAGTGGGGAAATTGTCTGAGGCGTCGATTAGCAAATCAAAGGGTTTGGATATCTGCTCAGCATTCTCTGAAGTGAATGGCTCGTCAAACACGACGACTTCGGCTTCCGGGTTGATGTCGGACAAACGGTCCCGGGCGGAGAGAACCTTCCGCTCACCGATCCGAGAAGTGCTGTGGATAATCTGGCGCTGTAGGTTCGTTAATTCGACAACGTCGTGGTCGACGAGTCCGATACGTCCAACACCCGCTGCAGCGAGATACATGGAGATGGGCGAACCCAAGCCGCCTGCACCTACGATGAGAATCGATGATGCTTTAAGTCTCTCCTGGCCCTGTAAGCCAATCTCGGGCAGCAGCAGCTGGCGTGAGTAGCGCTGAAACTCTGAACGTGTTAGTTCGCTTCGTTCGCTGAACGTGTCCTTCATCCTAATCCCTTATAGATGATCCCGGATTCGATTCGATAGCTTCTCCCATTCTACCCTTGAACGCGCCATTCAGCCTGTGGGTTGGAGAAGGCGTGATTAGGCGGCCAGTCCGTGCGCAACTCGTGTGGAAGAGAGAAGCCGTGGTTAAGAAGGCAGCCTTGAGTGGGTTCAGCGGTGTTTTATGTAAAGTGATATACCTGCAATTTTGGATCCGAACCATCAACCATACGCCTGGGTACTTGAGTCACGTAGTTTGGCGTGATTTCCACTGATATAATGACAAACCACCTATTTGAGAGAACAGAGGCATGCGCAGCCCTATCAGCTTCCGCAGTACGGATGTCAACGAGCAGCCGATAACACGCCAAATTCTACGCCATCTTTCAGTGACGTTTATTGTCGCCGGAATCCTGGCGACGCTTTTTACGGCATGGACGCCTGCCAGCTTGAACCCCGGGGAGCTGGCCAATCAATTCGCGGCCGCCTTGGAAGGTGGGGCACCGGAGAATGGCCCTTCAGCTTTTATGCCCTCTGCCCCGGAGGAGACCGCACTGCGAATTGGATTAGTCATCGGGCATTCAGGGATAAACCCTAATACCGGTGGTGGTGATCCCGGGTCAATTTGCGAGGATGGCTTGACGGAGTTGGAAGTTAACACCAACGTGGGAAATCTTACCGCACAAGCACTCGAGGCAGCAGGGCTGCAAGTAGATATCCTGGAGGAGTTTGACTCGCGGCTCTTTGAATATCGAGCGGTAGCGTTAGTTTCCATCCATGCCGATTCCTGCATCCCAATTAACGACTATGCGACAGGATACAAAGTTGTCAGTGCGCTAGACACAGTTGTTCCAGATAAATCACAAAGGTTGGTCGATTGCCTTATTGATCGTTATCACCGGGCGACCGATTTATATTTCCATGCAGGCAGTATCACACGCGATATGACGGAATATCACACCTTCCGCGAGATCCACAGCCAGACACCGGCAGCGATCATCGAGACTGGATTTCTCTATCTTGATCGGGATTTTCTCACTTCTCAGCCAGAGAAAGCGGCCCGCGGGATCGCGGACGGCATACTTTGTTATGTGAATAATGAGCCCGCCAGCCTCCCGTGGGAGACTACGCCATGAGCCCGGCAGATTTAAGCCAGCAGGATCCCTCGATGGATCCATCCAACCGAGCGCATGAATCGCTCCGGCGGGGTGACATCTCCGAGGCGAGGAGATTCGCGCGCCTGGCGGTCAAACTCGACCCGCTTTCTGAAAAAGGATGGTTGACTCTGGCTGCCGTTTCGGAGCCGCGCGCAGGGTTGGCATACGCGGCGCGCGCCTTGGAAATCAACCCCAAGAGTAAACCGGCGAAAAAAGCGATTCGCTGGCTGGTTCGGCGCCTGCCTTCTGGAGAACGAAAGGCGGCACTGCGGGAAGCGCGGATACCCGAGGATCTCCTTCCGAAAATTACTCCTCTAGATGTTCTCGCGCAACGGCGGATCTTACCCAGACGAGTTTTCATCTCATCGGTGGTTTTAGCCGCGGGAGTAGGGATCTGGTTGGGAGGTGCACCCGCCTCTGCTCTGCAGCCGCAAATCTACCAACAGCCATTGGCGAAAGCGACGATGACGCCAACACCCACGAATACACCCACAGCAACACCTACGCCAACGGCTACACCGACGGCGACGCCGACACCAACGGTCACACCCACTCACGCCCTTTCGTACCTCTCAACCTTCAATGTCTCTCTAGATCAATTGGCGGATGAAGGCCGGTGGATCGACGTGGATCTAAGCGAGCAGCGGGTGACTGCCTTCGACGGCAATAATCTTGTGAGGAGCTTTATCGTTTCAACTGGGACAGCAGCTCATCCGACAGTAACCGGTCAGTTCCGCGTCTACACCAAGCTTTACTCCACCGCCATGGCGGGTCCCGGGTATTACCTGCCTGGCGTCCCGTATACGATGTATTACTACAAGGGGTATGCCCTTCATGGGACCTATTGGCATAGCAACTTCGGTGTCCCGGTGAGCCATGGCTGCATAAACTTGTGGACTCCGGATGCGGAATGGCTTTTCAACTTCGCCTCCATCGGAACGCTTGTATACGTTCACCCCTAAGCGGTTCTTTGCCAACCATAGCGCAGTACAATATGAATCCCCAATATCTACCATAGGGAAACTGAGGACATATATTGCCGAGGTAGAGACGTTGCATGCAACGTCTCTACAATGACGATGATTCCATAAGATGGTTTCAATCCAAGGTGGACGAGTTCCTGGATTCGGCTGATCCATCGTCGTCTGGAAATCGCTCCCCTATTATCTATTGGATTTGGTAAGATTCTTCATAATCGATTACTCAAAGTGATAAGCGCTAACAAAAAATCCGATTATTTCTAAACATATAGCTAGCAGGGTGAATTCTGATGATGGCACAACACTCACTATTTGCAGGTCTGGTTGTTGATGAAGATGACAGGGGGGTAGATATCGTTCTTGTTGGCGGAGAGTCATTTTATGTCGTCGATGACGACGGTTTCCTCCGCCATATCGAAAGTGAGCACGTCGATCGGCAGGTCCTCGATCAGTTGCAGGAGATGGTAAAGGGGCACGAGGACATCATCAGTGAGGGAACGATGAAGATGATCGGTCAGGAGGACATTTTCACGAAGGCTGCGATCGAAACGTCACTTCAAAACATGGATGCCCAATTTGATGCTTTGCTCCAGAGCGGTTTACCCGAGGACATGCGCGCGTATCTGGGGATGATGGGGTTCCGGGTTGTGATAAACGTTCATGGTGAGGTCCTGCGCGTTGAGCAGCCTGGAGCAGGGACAGATCCGGGCGAAGAATATTAACCAAGCAGCACGTCAATATTGATGCAGCAAAACCAGAAAGAAATCGAGGCGCTAACAGAACGCTAACGAGTGTGTAGTAGTATCTTCGTGAATCGAAAGAGGAGCACGTTTTGAGTTTTTCCGAGTACATTCTAGACGTAGACGAATCGACTTTCGAGGGCGAAGTGATCCTTCGATCTCATGAAATTCCCGTCGTTGTAGATTTTTGGGCGCCATGGTGTGGCCCTTGTCGGACTCTGGGACCGCTGCTCGAGCGGTTGGCGATTGAAGCAGGGGGAAGTTTTCTCCTGGCGAGGGTTAATGTCGACGAAAACCCAGGTCTCTCTGTTCGCTATGGCGTCCAGGGTATCCCTGCGGTCAAGGCGTTTAAACAAGGTCAGGTCGAAACCGAGTTTGTGGGTGCACAGCCGGAACCGGTTGTGCGGAGTTTCATCGGCAACCTGGCGCCAACCGACGCGGAAGTTGCCGTTGAAAACGCACGCAGCTTACTCGTGACTCATCACTGGGAGCAAGCCGAAACCAGTTTCCGCGAGATTTTCGAAATGGATGAGACCAATGCGCCAGCTGCACTGGGCTTACTGGAGAGCTTGCTCATGCAGGGAAAAGGCGCAGAGGCTTTGCGCATAATTGAGGTTTTTCCTCCCGGCAATGAATGGGCAGCTGCAGAG
>JAUWFP010000196.1 GCA_030606845.1 Anaerolineales bacterium
GGCCTGGAAAGCTGGCGTCTCAAAATTCGTCGCCATCGGAACCGTATGCGCCTACCCGAAATTTACGCCGGTGCCTTTCCGGGAGGAAACTCTCTGGGATGGATACCCGGAGGAGACCAACGCGCCGTACGGTCTGGCAAAGAAGATGCTCCTGGTCCAATCGCAATCCTACCGCCAGCAATACAATTTCAATTCGCTTTTCTTGATCCCGGTGAATCTTTACGGTCCTGGGGATAATTTTAATTTAGAGACTTCGCATGTTATTCCCGCATTGATCCGTAAATGCTTCGAGGCGCAGGATCGAGGCGATGATGAAATTGTCGTGTGGGGAGATGGGTCGCCCACGCGTGAATTTCTTTACGCCGCAGACGCGGCAGAAGGGATCCTGCTCGCGGCCGAGCGTTATAACTCTAGCGATCCCGTCAACCTAGGTTCGGGTGAAGAGATCAGCATTAAGGACCTGGTGACTAAGATTGTGGAGTTTACAGGGTTTGAAGGACGGCTGGTTTGGGATACCAGTCGCCCCAACGGGCAGCCTCGCCGGGGGTTAGACACTTCCAGGGCAAAGGAGCGATTTGGCTTTCAAGCGCAAGTCAAGCTTGAGGAAGGTTTGAAACGTACCGTTGAATGGTACCGTAAGGCGCGAGAACTAACCTAAGGTTAAGGGTAAGTTGTGAATCAAACGACACAGTCACTTGAAAAACAAGAGACAGAACAGTTAACAGTAATCCAACCTACGCGCGGATGGGCGTGGATCGATCTCCGTGAACTATGGCGCTATCGTGAGCTTGTCTACTTTCTTGTCTGGCGCGATGTCAAGGTTCGATACAAACAAACCTTGCTCGGTGCAGCCTGGGCGATCTTAAAACCATTCCTGAGTATGGTCATTTTCACTGTGATTTTTTCCGGCCTGGCGAATTTGGATACGGATGGTGCCCCGCCCCCTGTTTTCTATTTCTCCGGTCTGCTCCCTTGGGTGCTTTTTCAGGACGGTGTTGCGAAAGCGGGGAACAGCCTTGTCACCGGCAGCAGCCTGATAACGAAAGTCTACTTCCCGCGGATCGCCATTCCCTTGGCATCTGTACTGGCTGGAGTTGTGGATTTTGCTCTGGCCTTTGTCGTACTTATTGGAATGATGATTTATTACGGCGTCCGCCCTACGGAAGCGGTTTGGACGTTGCCCTTGTTCCTTCTTCTTGCATTGGTGACCGCTCTAGGTGTGGGGTTATGGCTTTCAGCGCTAAACGTGCAATACCGCGATGTAGGTTATGTAACACCTTTTCTTCTCCAGGCGTGGATGTTTGCATCGCCAGTGGTTTATTCGGCGACGCTGATCCCGGAAGGCTGGGCGAGAATCGCCTTTGGGCTTAACCCGATGGCGGGTGTGGTTCAAGGCTTTCGATGGGCGATCCTGGGTGTGGGGGAACCGCCTTCGGAATTGATAATTCTTTCGATCTTGATGGCGGTCTTTCTTTTAATTAGCGGGATGCTCTATTTCAAACGGATGGAGCGAACGTTCGCCGATGTGGTGTAGCGACTGATGAATGATGCAATTAGGGTTGAGGATCTAGGGAAGCGGTATCGAATCGGCGGTATGCCGAGTGGATATCGAACATTGCGAGATGCTCTGGCGAGCAGCCTGCGCCGGTTGAGCCGCCGTGAATCCCCACCATCCAAAGACACAATCTGGGCGTTGCGACACATTAATTTCAATGTGGAGCGAGGACAAGTGCTTGGTATTGTCGGCCGAAATGGCGCCGGAAAGAGCACTCTCTTGAAGCTGCTCTCGCGCGTTACGGATCCGACGGAGGGAAAGGCGGAGATCTATGGGCGTGTGGGCTCGCTGCTGGAGGTAGGGACAGGCTTTCACCCCGAACTCACCGGACGTGAGAATATTTATCTCAACGGTGCCATCCTGGGTATGAAGCGCGCCGAGATCGAGCGCAAGTTCGATGAAATCGTGGACTTCGCGGAGGTGCGAAAATTCATCGACACACCCGTGAAACGCTATTCCAGCGGCATGTACCTTCGCCTTGCTTTCGGCGTAGCAGCTCATCTAGAGCCGGAGATCCTCGTCGTTGACGAGGTTTTGGCGGTCGGAGACGCTGAGTTTCAGCGTAAATGTTTGGGTAAGATGAGCGATGTTGCCCAAGAGGGGCGAACAGTGCTCTTTGTGAGTCACAATATGTCGGCAATTCTGCGCCTGACTGAGGAGACGATTGTGCTGGATAAGGGGGAGATCGTGATGCGAGGTCCAACGCCTGAGGCCGTGGATTTCTATATGACCTCGGAAATGGCACGTTCGGGGGAGCGCCGGTGGGAACCCGGCGACGATTACCAAACCGACAACCCATTCCATCCGCTTGCCATTCGCGTTCTTGATTCTCAAGGCAGAGTAGCAGATCGAGTGCTCTCATCCGAGGATTTCAGTGTGGAGTTCGAGTACGAGCTTCAGGAGGAGTTAACCGGTTTGCGAGTGGGTGTGTACTTAGCCACGAGCCGAGGCGAGCAGGTTTTCACATCCTTTGATACGGATAATCCAGAGACATACGAACGTCTTACGGATAGACGTAAGGGTCACTACATCAGCAAGTGTCGCATCCCACGCGATCTTCTCAACGGAGGAGTTTTCATCATCGGTGTTAATGCCAGCTCATTTCGGATTCGGTCCTACTTCACCGATGAACATGCGCTGACCTTTACCGTCGATCCGACGGGCGCGCCAGGGAGTCAATGGGCTGAACCTCGACGCGGACCCGTCCGCCCGGCACTGAACTGGGAAATCACCGAGGTTGTCGCTTGAGTATCGTGAAGGATTATTTGCGAAATTTTGCTGCGAGAATACCGCTCAGCGCTGAGATTTATCAATCGTGCTTCTCAAGAGGTAATGTGCCTGCAGAGGGATATTCTTTGGAGCGTTTGAATGACATTCTACCCGTGTGGGTCGAGGCCGTAGAAACACTCCGCGAGAACGCCACTGCCCCCCATCGCCGCCGGATTCTCGTCATCGGTTACCTCCGATGGTGGCTTGAGTATGCAGTTGCCGTCAGCCTCGTACTCGCTAGTCAAGGGCACCAAGTAGACTTGGGTTTTCTCCCCTATCGGGATTGGAAAACTCCATTTCCCTTATTTGACCTTCGTCGTCAAAGAACCTATCTACGGAAGATTCTCTCACCCATTCGAAATCTAATAAGCCTGTATGATTTATCCGTATTCTCAAGCAATACACTGCCAGCGGAGTTGACCCAAATCATTAATGGAGCAGCAAGGATTGACGTGCAGTACAGCACGATGCGTGAGGAATTGGATCTTCGGGAAGGAAGTCCGGATGCAGAAATCTACCAACTACGTTTGGAGCGAAATCAAACGGCAGCCGCGAACACTTTAAGTCTCCTTGACGCAAATTCTTACGACACAATCGTGATCCCCAATGGGAGTATCCTGGAATTTGGGGCGATTTATCAGACGGCGAGGTTTCTCAATACCAATGTGATCACATATGAGTTCGGGGAGCAGAGGGAAAGGATATGGCTAGCTCAGAATGATGAAGTAATGCGGCTAGATACAACTAGCCTTTGGAAGGCAAAGGGCGAGGAGCCACTGTCAAAGGCGCAAGAAGATGAACTGCGAGAGCTATATCGTGCACGTCGTGGCGGACGCACTTGGGAGAACTTTGGCCGTCAGTGGCAAACGGCAGAGAGCAAGGACGCTCAGGAAGAACTCGCACTTCTAGGGATTGATCCCGAAATCCCCATAGTCCTCCTGTGCACCAATGTCGTAGGGGACAGCTTGGCACTTAACCGGCAAGTATTCACTGAAGGTATGGCCGAGTGGCTCAAAATGACAGTCGATTATTTTTCTGGACGTTCGGATGCCCAATTAGTCGTGCGTGTACACCCTGCTGAACTCATTTTGGCGGGTAATCCCTCGGTGGAGATTGTGAGCGACACATTCCCGGATCTTCCCGAAAACATCGTTCTCATTCCACCGGAATCGAAAATAAATACCTACGATTTAATTGAAATGGCGCATCTGGGTCTAGTTTACACGACGACAGTGGGTTTAGAGATGGCGATGAATGGTGTGCCGGTTATTACCGCGGGGTGTTCCCATTACCGGGGGAGAGGGTTTACCAATGATCCTTCAACCTCTGACGACTATTTGAGGGCAATCGACCGAAGGCTTGCAGAACCACAGGATCGGCGTCTACCAGATGATCAGGTTGAGCTTGCTATCTGTTATGCCCACCTGTTCTTCTTTGAATACCCGTTCCGATTCCCTTGGCATTTGCTCCAGTTCTGGGGAGATATAACTGAACGCCCTCTGGAGCAGGTAATTCAGCCGGGGGTTATTGCAGCGTACGATGAGACATTGAATGCATTATCGGGTGAACCGATCGTCAGGGAGTGAATGTAATTGGAAAACGAAACACTCGTATCACCTGAAATCGAGTCGGATGTTAAGCAACGGGTGCGCGAGTTCTACGATTCCGTTGGCTGGAAACAGGTTGGCGCAGGTCTTTATCAGAATGCGCGCTACGAGGATCTAAGACCGGTCTCGCGTGAATACATCCACCGGTGCCATGTGCGAATTAACCGTTACTTGAAGAAAACGGGGAAATTCCTGCTTGATGCGGGATCAGGACCGATTCAGTATCCGGAGTATCTTGAATATTCTTCTGGTTATCAATATCGTGTTTGCCTGGATATCTCCATGCTGGCTCT
>JAUWFP010000127.1 GCA_030606845.1 Anaerolineales bacterium
GCCTTGTTCGTTGGCGCATTCTGACGCGAGTGCGGCTTCGAAGCCGCCGACGACCGGGAAGTCGCGGTACACAAAGTGAATCTGGCCCGGGTACTCCGCCATAAGGGCACCAAACGTGTCTCGGTGGAACACGCCGCAATAAGGGCAGCGGAAATCGCTGAACTCGACGATCGTGATTGGCGCGTCCTTCGGACCGAGCGATGGATCGTCGTCCGTGCTGATCTCAAAACGCGTGGGTTCTTCGGGCGATTCGGGAGAGGTCTCTTCAACGACTGCCACAGGAGCAGCCGGGTTGGTTGGTGGGACAGTGTCGCGGCCCCAAAACAGATACCCGGCAGCCAAACCGGTAACAAAGGCGACGGGCAGGAGGGTGCTATATACAGCTCGGCGCGAGAACTGGAACCTCCCGACGTCCTCGAACACCGTGGGAGCTTCGGATTTTGAGAGCTTCTCTTCTTTAGGCATGCGGCAGATTATAGCATAACAGACCTTATTTATCCTTATTTATCCTGCTTGACACTGCGGATGCAACGGTATACATTGAAGCAGACCGACTGGTCAGTCTAGGATGGATTCGCAAACCGATCTCAAACAAGAACGCCGAAAACAGATACTCGATGCCGCCGAGAAGGTCTTCACCCAGCGCGGGTTTAATAAGGCGCGCATGGATGACATCGTCGCCGAATCCGGCCTCTCGAAAGGCGCGCTGTATTGGTATTACAAGAGCAAGGACGAAATTATCCTCGCCTTGATGGATCGTTTCTTTGCTGGAGAAATGCAGGCAGGGGAGGAACTTATCTCCACCGAAGGAGATGCGAGGCAGCAGTTGGAGGTCTTCTTCGAGGCAGCTTTTAAAGATGTCAGGCGTTTTGAAGAGCGCATGTCGCTCGGCTACGAGTTCTTCTCGCTAGCAGCCCGCACAGAAGAAGTTCGAGACGCCATCCGCGGATACTATCGGCGCTACCAGGCCATCCTCTCACAAATCATCCAGCAAGGGATCGACTCCGGTGAGTTTATATCCATCGATCCAGACGACGCTGCAACAGCCGCCATCAGTATCTTGGAAGGGATGGCACTCATGTGGTTTATAGATCCTGAGCTTCTGGATTGGGATCGCATCGGCGATCTGCCCACGCGGATTTTCTTGCAGGGCATAATGAAAAGGGAGCTTTAGATGGCCACGGTCTTCATGAAATGGCTCGAGAGGCGTCCAGCCGATTATGACCGCGGCATCCGCCTGCTCACACTGGGCCGTCTCGAAGCGATGCAGCATCTGATCGTAGAAGAACTGGTTCAAGAGGGGACGCGAGTTCTTGAGGTTGGCTGCGGGACCGGCGCCCTGACGGTGGCGATGGCGAAGTCTGGAGCGAAGGTGTCGGCGATCGACATCAGTCCCGGGATGCTCGCAGAGGCTTCTAAACGAATCAAGAAGGAAGATGTAGAGGAGCACGTCGATCTCCAGCGCATGGATGCGGTCATGATCGATGAGCTTTTCGAACTGCAATCGTTCGATCTGATCGTCAGCAGCCTGGCGCTCAGCGAGATGAGCGAACGGGGGCGGCGCTACCTTCTGAAATCGGCTCGCAAACTTCTCGCTCCCGACGGGAAACTTGCAGTGCTCGATGAGGTGAAGCCTGCATCGGGGGGATCCCGGCTTCTCTTTAATATTGTGCGCGCTCCGCTGCAGCTCCTCACATGGTTACTAACCCGCACTACGACCCACCCTCTAGTGGATTTTGAGGGGGTCTTATCTAGCTCTGGTTTCGACTGGGACCTGCTCTCGGCTGAACTGGCAGGCAGCTTGCGCCTCTACCTGGCCGCGTCCGTTGAACAGGATGAGTCCGATATCAAGCCGGAGATGTTTCGCGGTCGCTTGACAGGTGAGCGAACTCTACGGACCGTTCTGATCGATCTATGGGCATCCTTTTTCCGGATCCTTCCCCCGTATCCACAGGTAAAACCCGGTGTCTATGCGGTTGGGGAACCCGGTCGGGAATCGCCCTTGCTCGTCACCGGAAACTTTGAACTCACTGTGCGGCGCTTGGTTTGCGCGATAGAGGGGGAACTCGACGCCTGGATCCTGGTGGTGGATTCGGGCGGCATTAACGTATGGTGCGCCGCTGGAGGAGGTTTCCTCACGGCCGACAAAATCATCGGCGCGCTGCATATCAGCGGGTTGAGCGACTACCTCCAGCACCATGCGTTGATCCTCCCGCAGCTATGCGCCAACGGAGTCGAGGGCTGGCGTATCCGTGAGCAGACAGGGTGGGGCGTCCACTGGGGACCTGCGCGGGCGGTTGACATCCCCGATTACATCGCCCACGGTCGGAAAAAAACCAATGCCATGCGCTGGGTGACGTTTCCGCTGCGCGATCGTCTGGAGATGACGGCGGTCACGTTGGGGTTTTACGCTCTGTTGATCTTGATCCCGATCGCGATTTTCTGGCGCAGCATATTTTGGCCGACGCTCGTCGCCATGACCGCTCTCTCGGCGTTCTATGCCGTAACCCTACCCTGGCTGCCGGGGCGGGATGGTTTGGCAAAGAGTCTGCCGCTGGCGTTGATCGCCTTTGCGGGAATGCTTGTGTATTCTACAATCTGGGATCCGGCATCCATCGAGGTTCTGTTTGCCCGTGCTCTTGGCGTCACGGCGCTTTCCGTTTTCATTGCCGCGGAGCTACAGGGGATGTCCCCGCTCATGCGCGGCGAACAGGCGAACTGGGGCTGGGAAGCGGTAATCGGGGGGCTTCTCGGTTTAACTTATTGGCTGGTCCCGAACGTTATGGGCTGGAGGTAGTGAGTGTCTGAAGGGCCAAATTTGGGATCTCTGCTGGCGGAGCATTGGTACCTGGCTCGCAAGCTCCGGAGCCTGGAAATCCATTTCGCTCCCGAGCGTTGCAAGGGGCTCTGGCAGTGTTACGAGGTGTGTCCGGTGGGCTGTTGGACGCCCGATTATGATGTTCGTTGTGTAGTCTTTCATCATGGAGAACGGTGCATTGCCTGCGGCGCCTGCGTTCTGCAATGCCCCGAGAGAGCCATCGAATTGAGGTGAGATATGATTGAGAAAGTGGCCGACCGAAAACCGCCGGGTGGATTACTTCGTGCCTTCGCCCGAGCGCCCATAGGATTTTATCGGCTGGGACTCGGCTGGCTATTCGGCGGGCGATTTCTCATGCTCTCACACATTGGGCGTGTAACCGGTAAACAACGTAATGTCGTCCTCGAAGTGGTCCGAAGGGATGCGAAAAATGACGCCTTCTACCTCGCCTCAGGCTGGGGTGAGAAATCCGATTGGCTGCTCAATATTGGGAAGGACCCCAATGTGAACGTGCGCTTTAAACGCAGATCATTCCCTGCTGTTGCCGAGCGGCTTTCGTTGGAGGATGCAGAGCTCGCGATGCTCGATTATGGGCGACGGCATCCGGCAGCATTGATGCAACTCGCCCGCGTCATGGGGTATCGGATAGAGCCCACTGAAGTAGACTATCGAGAGCTAGGGCGGTGCGTTCCGATAGTCCGATTGCGTGCTGTCGCTGCAGGACAAAATGCGTGAGGTAATTATTCGACTCGAATTAAAAATTGCTTATCAAGCATCGATCTTGTTTACCCTCAAAAGGAGGCGTTGAAATGGAAATCTTACTTGTGGTGGCGGCAATGGTCGTGGTAGGTTTGCTCATCGGCGCGCTCGCCGGTGTGATCTGGAAGGATGACCGCCCGATAGGCGTGCGCGGGGATTATATCGCCGCGGTAATCGCTACGGTTGTGACCGGCTTGCTCGACTGGTATGTGATTCCTGCTATGGGTTTCAGTAATACCCTGAAGTACATCGGCATTGCGGCTGAACCCCCGTTGGTTGCACTGGCCGTCTTATGGGTGATTCGCAAAGCGAAGAATTGATACCACCGGTGAACTCAAACGAGCAGATAATTATCGAGACTCAGGGCTTGACTCGCGCGTTTGACAAGACGCTGGCGGTTGATTCGTTGGATCTATCGATCCGGCGAGGGGAGCTCTTCGGTCTCGTGGGGCCCGATGGCGCAGGGAAAACGACGACGCTGCGTCTTCTGACGGGCTTGCTCAAGATCACCTCGGGAAGCGGGAGCCTGGCAGGGTTTGACCTGGCTACGCAGCCGGAGGAGATCAAACGCCATATCGGCTATATGGCCCAGGAGTTCAGCCTGTACAGCGAGCTCACCGTCCTCGAGAACCTGCGGTTTTTCGCCGAGCTATTCGACGTTGCTGTGGAAGATTTTGCAGTGCGCAGTGAGCACTTGTTGGAATTCGCGGCTCTGTCCCCTTTTAGAAATCGTCGGGCGGACCACCTCTCAGGTGGTATGCAGAAAAAGCTGGCGTTGGCGTGTACGCTGATCCACAAACCCGAGATCCTTATTCTTGATGAGCCGACAACTGGTGTCGATCCGATCTCGCGGCGTGAGTTCTGGGACATCCTCGCTGAACTTTATGACGATAAGACGACCGTAATCGTCAGCACACCCTACATGGATGAAGCAGACCGCTGCTCACGGGTTGGTTTGATGTATGAAGGGCGCATGGTCGTGTGCGACACACCGGAAGTGATTCGAAGCCAATTAGAGGGGGAAGTCGTCCACGTCCGGCCCGAAGACTGGCAGGCCGCGCGCGGCGTGTTGGGGGAGTTGCCCGGCATTCTCGAAACGCAATCCTATGGAGAATCGATCCATTTACTGGTTGACTCGGCCGAGGTGAGAATCCCAGAAATTGAGCTAGCCCTGAAGAGAAACGGCGTCGGTGTCAAAGAAATCCGCCCGGCTCCCCCGCGTATGGAAGAAGCCTTTATCTCCTTAATCCGCGGGTTGGCGGCGCATGAAGACGCCCCGGAGAAACCATAAGATGTCTCCCAGGCATGTTTTCGCTGTTGTCCGTAAGGAGATCCAGCACATCCTGCGTGACCGCTCGACCTTTGTGTTGGTCCTACTTGCTCCCACCGCGATGATGCTGCTGATGGCCTATGCGTTGACGGTGGACATTCAACACGTTCCAATCGCTGTGCTGGACTATGACCGCAGTCCAACTTCTCGAAATTTCGTCCAGCAAATCACGGCGGGTGACGATCTCGATCTCTATGCTCAAGTGAGCTCAATGGAGGAGATTGAGGCGCTTCTGATGCGTGGTGAGATTAAGGCAGCCCTGGTTCTGGCTCCTGGTTTCGCGCGTGATATTCGCTCCCTGCGCGGCATGCCGCTGCAGATCATCATCGATGGTACTGAACCACAGAGCGGCGCCTTCGCAGTGGAACACGTCGGCTGGCGTGCGGAGGAATTCCTGAACCAGGCGCTCTCGGCACAAATGGGCGCATTGGGGGTAACTCAGGGGATATCGCAGCCTATCGACCTGCGTGTTCGTGCCTGGTACAACCCCAGCTTGAAGCCCCGTGTAGATATGATCCCGGGGTTGATATCGATGATGCTGGGATTTCCGGCCCTATCCGTCGCCCTGACCCTCGCCCATGAGCGTGAGCATGGCACGCTTGAGCAGTTGATGGCCACACCGATCAGGCGCACTGAACTGCTGCTCGGGAAAATGATCCCCTACGTGCTTGTGGGTTTGGTAAACGTGATCCTCATACCGCTTCTGGCGATGCTCTTGTTCAGGATTCCTTTCAATGGAAACTTTATCGTTTTCTTCCTGCTCTCAGCGGTCTTTTTGTTCGCGATCTTGAGCATGGGGCTCATCATCGGTGTGTTCATGAAAACCCAGCCTGCGGCTTTGGCTCTCTCATTCCTATTAATCTTCTTTCCCGGGGTCTTCATGACGGGGATATTCTTTCCGATCGCCTCGATGCCTGAGGTAATGCGGCTGGAGGCTCTGGCGCTGCCTGGTACTCATTACGCGATCATCACCCGGGGTGTCTTCCTGACAGGCGTGGGCTTGGATGTACTCTGGCCTTACGGTGTGATGTTGGCAGGGCTCGGAGTCATATTTCTGGCTATCGCCGGACTGTTCTTCCGAAAGAGGTTGGGGTAATCATGATGGCCACGTGGCGGAGGATATGGTCCTTATCGATTAAGGAATTCATCCATCTACGCTCTGACTGGTGGCTGCCGGCTTTCATGATTCTCGGTGGAGCGCTTGAGCTCCTGCTCATCGGATGGGCAACTTCCCGCCCAATCTCCAATCTGCCCCTTATGGTCTTAGATCACGACCGCAGTGCGGCAAGTCGTACGTTCGTCGTCAGCCTGGAGAACACCGAGATCTTTAACATGGAAGCGGAGGTGTACGACGATGCCGCGATTGAAGCCGCGCTCAGGCTGGGCCAAATAAGCGCAGCGGTAATTATCCCCCCAGATTTCTCGAGCGAATTGAGTTCACCCGCAGGACGTCCAATCGTGGCGGTTTTATTGAATGGGGCGGAGAGCATCCCAGCGACGGCCGCTTTGCGAGCCATTGAGGGAGTCTCGCGCGAGATGGGGGAGCAGATACTCGTCCAGCGACTCGGGTTACAAGCGGAGGAATTCGAGGGGTTCATCCCCAGCTTACGTGTGTGGTTCAACGAATCGTTAAGTGAAGC
>JAUWFP010000248.1 GCA_030606845.1 Anaerolineales bacterium
GCTCACGAAAACGTCAACCAGGTCCTGTCCGTGCTCCACTATAGCTCGCGAAACTCTGGGCATCGCCTCCCATAAGCGGATCGCTTGTTGGTGGGTGAGCCTTCCCGCAGCCCAGCTCGTCTCCAGGTCCCCCGTGAGCATTCCCATCACACCACGGAATGGGTGGTACGGATCCCCAACTCCTGTGTATGCGCTGCATTCCCCGCTGGCCACTAGCAAGTCGGGATGTCTTTCCATCGCCCCCCGGGCAAACGCATCCAATAATGCCGTCTTCCCTCGGCCCGGACCTCCGGTCAAGAAGACCACCTGCCCGCGCCCTTCGAGTGCCTGGTCGAGAAAGCCATCCAGCAATTCCAGTTCCCGATCCCGTCCCACAAAGACAGGGGCAGGAGCTTCCTCCGTATCCTCCAGGAATGCAGGCAGCTTCACCGGTCCGAGGTCTAGAGGAACTTCCGGGGGCAGCGCCTCCAGCGATTTGAGCGCTGGGAACTCTGAGAGGAGCCCTTCGATTGCCAATTGGCAGATCCGTTCGGGACGGTGCATGTCCTTCAAGCGGTGCCGGCCGAGATCGAGGGTGCTCACCCCCTCAGGGAGGTCATCAAGCACCAAGGGTGTCGTTGTGGCTGAGAGCAGCACCTGCCCGCCGTGGCCCACGTGGGCGATGCGGGCGGCGCGGTGCACGTCGATGCCAACGTATCCCTCATCCCAACTCAGCGGCTCGCCGGTGTGCAGGCCCATACGCAGGCGCACGATAACCCCGTCAGGCCAATTATGCTCATGGAGCTTCCGTAGAATTTCGACTGCTGCAGATACGGCTTGCGTTGCTCGAGGAAAGGAAACGAAGAACGAGTCGCCTTGCGTGTCGACTTCCTGGCCTTTCCAAAGGGCGAAGGTCTCACGCAGGATCTCGCGCTGTTGCGACAACAGCGTGGCATACTCATCGCCGAGCTGCTTTAGCAGCTTTGTAGAGCCCTCGATGTCGGTGAACAGAAAGGTGACGGTGCCTTCGGGCAGAGGTTCATCAACCTGAGTAGTCTTCATTGATATTCACAATCCCCAACGATCAATCCATACGTTAGTGCTTCATAGTGCTCGCTTTCAGCGGATATTGAGACGCAGAGCTTTATCCGCTGACTTCCTCCGCTTCAATGGGTGTCATCCGCAGATCTCGTAAGTTATCTTGATCGAAGCCCGCAAGCCGCGGCAGATCGGTTACATGTGTGCGACTCAGGCGTTCTGTCAATTTGGATAGAAGCAGATAGCGCAGTTGAGGGTGATCCAACAAGCGTTTGAGGTTCTCGGCCGGGACTTGCAAGAGTGTCATCTCAGCTTCGGCCACAACATCCGCCGTACGTTCGACCCCCATCAACGCAGCAATCTCACCAAAGAAATCTCCTACAGCCATGACGGATAAGGAGCGGTAATCACCAGCCGATGTTGAGATTCCGGCGACGGCCCTGCCAGAGAGTATGAAGAACGCCTCCTCTCCGGTCTCTCCTCGCCTAATGAGCGAGGAACCTGCCGGTGCAGATCGAATTTGCGCGCCCTCTATGAATTGGGTTCGTTCTGCCATGTTTAATTGTTTGAACACAGGTAAGTGAATTAACAACGCCTCGAAATCAACGATCGTTGCCGCTCGCCCTACGGATAAGGAAGGTATAACAGGGGCAGCCCGCAGGAGGCTCGCGGCGCGTTTCCATTCCTCGGCGGATTGGCGCAAACCAGGTAGGGACAAGGTGAGTACCCCCGACAATAGGATGATCAATGCGCTGACGAGCATCATCACACGTATATCTACTATGTCTGCAAACCCTGCTGCAGCCATGCCGAGGAGAAAAGCTGTATTCCTAACAACCGCAAAAACGCTCATCACCCGGCCACGGTTTCCGCGTTCCGTATTGCGTTGAATTAAGAGTCGCCCGGAGATCATCGCCGGGGCATTCATAAAACCAATGATCATTACCAAGCCGATCGCAAGGGGGATTGAGGTGACTCTGGAATAGACGATGGCCGCCAGTGCCATTCCCAGGTAGCTTATGGCAATCCATTGCCCTTCTCTGAGTCGATCCCCGATCTTAGCCATAAGTAGGCTTGCTATAACGAAACCAATGGAGGTTAAAGCCTCTTGCAGGCCGAACTCAAACTCAGAGGCATGAAGCGCTCTTTCAGCGAAGGGAAGCAGCAGCGAATTCCACAGTCCGAACCCGAGCAATATTGGAATAGAAACCATTAGTAACGAACGCAACAACGTATTGTTTACCAGGAAAGTCATGCCGGCACGTAGATTCTTGCCGATTACGCGGATGGTCGTCTCTCCTTCGACCTCCAACGGCGCTATTTTCACTGCGACTATGCAGAGCGCAGAGATGAGGAAGGTGAGGCCATCCAGGTAAAAAGCCCATTCAATGGGGAATTTTGAAGCGATTAAGCCTGCGGCCGCAAAGCCAACCGCTGTCGAGCCGAAGGCGCTGATGGCCATGAATGAATTTGCAGCCGCCAATTCTTCATCGGAAGCGACTTCGGGAACCACGCTCGAATGAGCTGGATCGAAAAACTGCCCTATCACGCTTGTCATCATGACGAGGAGATACAGCCATGCGATTCCATGGGGAATTAGGAAGGGGATTAGAATGACTACTCCAGCCCGGGCTAGGTCGGCGATGATCATGATCCGCTTACGATCATAGCGGTCGACAAATACGCCGGCGATGAGACCCAATATAAGAGTTGGCGCGGAGGTTGCGATGAGCATTAAGCCCACGCTGAGCGCCGAACCCGTCAGGCGAAACACGACGATGGAAGCAGCGAGGGAGGTTAGGGCGCTTCCTATCGTAGAGACCAATTGACCAAGCCATAGGAATGTGAAATTTCGGTTGCGGAAAACCGCAAAAGTGGATGGTCTTTCCCTCGCCTCGATTGTCGTCATTCTGTAGCCCTCCTCTGTGCAATTCCGACCGTGGAGCGAACTAATTTTTGAAGATGATTGTCGAGGTTATTTATTTCGGGTTACGGATGCTCATGCACTTACGAATAGTTGTACAGAACGAGACTCCACCGACGACATCGATAGCCTGCCTCCCCGGCGAAGATAGCCGGTATGGAAAGCGACAAGGCCCTCGGAGTCGAGGCGTGTTCGAGATGATCTGCGAAGGTAAATTGCACACGGGCTGCCATCCAATTCCAAATGTCGGGTAGCGCGGCTTAGGGGGAGGTTGGAGGGATGCGATGGTCGCCAGTCTACCCGAAAGGGGACAAGCGTCTTTGTACCCTACTGCACAACAAAAAGAGATGTCTCCAATTAATATATAACGAAATAAGGGGGATACACTTAAACATCACGAGGACGTTCTTATTCCCCCCAGAATTCATAGTACATGATTAGGTTCACAATAACAATTCTAACAGCGCAATGGAATTAGGATCCTCCTTCGCGCCTTCACGAAAGAGCCTGAATATGCCGACTCCTCTCCTTCATGACATTCGAATACGCAATCCACTTGGGCAAGAGAGAAGAGGGATAGAGCTATTCTGGGATTCAATGCTGTTCGGATTGGATCGTACGAATAAGCTGATCGAATTCGGTTTCTGAGCCCTTGGTTAAACCTCCGTGGAGTTGTTCGGGGGATAGATGCGCTTCGAGCTTGTTGATCTCAAGATCTGCCATATATTGATAGAGTGCGGGCGTCGTCTTCTGGGACTTCGCAAAACCGAGCAGCTCGGCGGCACGCGCGTAGTGTTTCTGATGGTTGCATACCGCAGCAATGCCGATTAAAGCGTAGCTGGCGATTGCTGGGAATTGATTCTCGATTGCCAGCTCTAGCGCGCGTTTGAAGTGTGATTCAGCGCTTTGATATTCCCCCAGGCCCACTTCAGCAAATCCGATGCGGCAGTAGGAAGTATTGATACCCCAGCGGTGTCCGATGGATTCGAATTGCTCTAATCCAGTATTGCCAAAACTTAATGCTTCTTTGAAATCTCCCATGCCCCATGCGCTCAAGCTC
>JAUWFP010000265.1 GCA_030606845.1 Anaerolineales bacterium
CGCCGTGTTGGGCTCCGGGTTGGATAAAATCTATCCGCCTGAACATCGGGGCCTGGCCGATAAGATCGCAGTACAGGGCTCGGTCGTCAGTGATTACCCTCTGGGGACAAAGCCTGAGGGGCGGAATTTTCCTCCCCGCAACCGCATCATCAGCGGTCTTTCGTTGGCCGTGATTGTCATCGAGGCTGGCGAGTCGAGCGGGGCGCTCATCACCGCGGACTTCGCAGCAGATCAGGGACGAGATGTTTTTGCTGTGCCGGGCGATATTTATAAGCCTAGTAGTAAAGGAACGAATCGACTGATTCAAGCTGGAGCACACCCTTTAATAAAACCCGAAGAGGTCTTAGAGGTGCTAAATCTGGATCTTGTGAGCAGTCAGGATGACGTCGCAGAGCAACTCCCGGAAGACAATATTGAGCAAAAAGTATTTCAAGAGTTAAGCAAGCAGCCGATTCATGTTGACGAACTGCAGGCACGCTGCTCGCTGCCAGTGTCAACCGTAAATGCAGCGCTTGCAATGCTGGAATTAAAAGGGCGAGTAAAGCAGGTTGGCGGGATGAATTTCGTAAGAATTCGTGAGACGAGAGCGACTTATAAGGTGGATTAAACCCATGGGTTCAAACTACTATGCTGCGATAATGGCTGGAGGAGGAGGGACCCGCCTCTGGCCTTTATCAAGAAAAAGACGCCCCAAACAGGCGCTCAAGTTTTTTGGAGACAGGACGCTCTTTCAGGTTTCGGTTGATCGGATTTTACCGATTATCGATTCTCCGAACATACTCGTGCTCACGGTTGAAGACCATGCGCAGATATTAGCTAAACAAGAGGAGTCGCTGCTACAGTGTAATTTCATTATTGAGCCATCTCCACGGGGAACCGCATCAGCAATCGGCCTCGCTGCAATTTACCTCAACCATCGAGATCCTGGAAGCGTTATGGCCTGTCTGACGGCGGACCACTACATGGACAACGAGCCGGCATTCCGTGAGCTTCTTATAGCGGCCTACGAGGCTGCTCTTGATAATCATCTCGTTACTCTGGGTATTACGCCCGAAGCTCCGGATCCAACATACGGATACATTCATAAAGGGGATGATGCAGATAAGTACCGGGGGCTACAAACATTTGCCGTGCAAGCTTTCAAAGAAAAGCCGGACAAAGCTCTTGCCAGGGAGTATCAACAAAGTGGTGAATACAGCTGGAATTCAGGGATGTTTGTCTGGCGAACCGAGCGCATATTAGAGGAAATCCAGCGCCAAATGCCGGATCTATTTTCAGGGTTACAAGAAATCGAGAAGGCTTTGGATACGGATCGAGAGCGCGAAACAGTTGCTGCAGTTTGGAGTGAACTGAAGAGCATCACGATTGACTACGGCGTGATGGAGGGGGCGGAAGACGTCATCGTGATCCCTGCAGATGACCTGGGCTGGATTGATGTTGGGGATTGGAATCGCTTGTATAAAGTTCTTGAGAAAGATGAGTATGGAAATGTTAGCGATGCCGATACCACACTTTTACTCGACACACGCGGAGTTATTATCTTGCAGGATGAACGGAGAGACGCGGATCGCCTTATCGCTGCTTTTGGAATCGATGACCTTGTCGTTATTGATACCGAGGATGTGCTGCTCATTTGCCGGAGAGAAAAGGCTGATCAAGTGAAGCGTCTGGTCGATTTATTGAAAGAAAAGGATATGGGGAATTATTCTTAGCGGAGATTGTTTTATATGGAAGCGTATTGTGTAAAGTGCAAAGAGAAGAGAGAAATGGGTAGCCCAGAACCGACGTTTACGTCTTCTGGAACTCCAGCAACGCGGGGAAAATGTCCAGTTTGTGATACAGGGTTATATAGGATGGGTAAAACACCGGCGCATGAAGGGCTTGAGAAACCTGAAGTGCAGCGGAAAGCATCAAAGAAAAAGACGCTCAAACGTAAAGGTAAACTTGTCATCGTCGAATCACCCGCCAAAGCGAAGACGGTAGGACGAATATTAGGAAAAGGATATTCTGTAAAAGCGTCGGTTGGTCATGTGCGCGATCTATTGCGCTCACAGATATCGGTAGATGTGGAGAACGACTTCACGCCGAAGTACAGAGTTCCCAACGAAAAAAAAGATGTCGTAAAGGGATTAAAAGCGGATTCTGCAAAAGCATCCGAAGTTTTCATTGCCACAGACCCGGATCGTGAAGGTGAGGCGATCGCATGGCATCTTATTGACGCGGCTGAGATCGAACCCGACATCGTCAAACGTGTTGTGTTCCATGAGATCACAAAAACTGCTGTTGAAGAGGCGTTTCAAGAACCACGCATTATTGATATGGATCTTGTGGATGCGCAGCAGGCACGGCGAATCCTCGACAGGCTTGTGGGCTATAACCTCAGCCCTTTGCTCTGGTCCAAAGTTCGCGGGCGTCTCTCGGCGGGCAGGGTTCAATCCGTTGCCCTGAGGATGGTTGTAGAAAGAGAACGTGAAATCAGCGGTTTCATTCCGCAGGAATACTGGACGATCGATGCCGGTTTCGTGAACCAGCAGAAGCCTCCTGATTTTAAAGCGAGGCTTACTCGACGTGATGGCGCGAAAGCTGAAATAACGAGTGAGGCGGAAGTTAAGGGTTTCGTCAAGGATATTGAAGCGGCGAATTATCGTGTAGGAAGCGTCAAGCATGGCCAGCGCATTCGAAAACCTGTGGCGCCCTTCACGACCAGTACAATGCAGCAAGCCGCTTCTAGACGGTTCAATTACACTGCGCGTAAGACGATGGCTATCGCTCAGCAATTATATGAGGGACCTGATGTCGGCGAAGGTGATTCGTACGGTCTGATTACGTATATGCGTACAGATTCGACGCAGGTTTCTAAGGATGCGATCAGTGAGGTCAGGCAATTCATTGGGAAGAGCTTTGGTAAAGAGTTCCTACCCGAGAAACCAGTAATCTATAAGACGCGATCGCGCGGCGCTCAAGAAGCGCACGAAGCGATTCGCCCAACGTCTGTTTCCCGAACTCCTGAGCGGATCAAGTCGTATCTCTCAGCAGATCAGTTTAAATTATACGATCTGATCTGGCGGCGATTTGTCGCCTCCCAAATGAAACCCGCAGAGTACGACACGCTTGCGATTGAGATTGAAGGCATTTATACGGACCACCAGTACCTTTTCAGGGTATCCGCATCAGCAATGCGCTTTCCCGGATTCTTGGAGGTGTATGGTGATAAGGAGAAGAAAACCAAAAACGTAGATAATGGCGGGAATGGACTTACGTCCACGCTTGAGCAACTTCCAGAGCTGATCGAAGGGGATTCGCTTGATCTAACCGAAGTGTTTCCAGATCAGCATTTCACGCAACCACCTCCGCGCTATTCCGATGCCAGTTTGATTAAAGCAATGGAAGAGCATGGGATTGGGCGTCCTTCAACTTATGCTCCAACGATCTCGACGCTGCGCCAAAGAGGGTACGTAACTCGAGAGAAGCGCCGCCTATTTCCTACCGAGATTGGCGAAGTTGTCACGGATTTGCTTGTGGAGCATTTCTCAGATGTGATTGATATGACGTTCACTGCCAAAATGGAAGGTTCGTTAGACGAAATCGCATCAGGTAAACGGGAATGGGTAGATGTCATCCGCGAATTCTACGAGCCATTCTCAGAGGAACTTGCGAACGCCTTCGAGAATATGCCTGAGATTAAGGCCGAGCCAGAATTGCTCGATCGTGCCTGTCCTAAGTGTGGAAAACCTCTTCTAATACGACATGGGCGCTACGGGAAATTCATTGG
>JAUWFP010000159.1 GCA_030606845.1 Anaerolineales bacterium
ACTAAACAATGGACTGGCAAGATTTTCTTTCAGTACTCCCGTTCATCATAGTCGCTGGCTGGGCGACGCTCCTCCTGCTGGTTGATCTCTGGATCCCCGCCAATCGCAAGGGGATAACAGCAGGGCTGGCTGTGCTTGGCCTGATAGCGGCGATCGCAGCAGTCATCTCCCGCTTCGGCATTGAGAGAGAAGCCTTCGATGGAATGATCATCGTCGATGGTTTTTCCTCGTTCCTGCAACTTCTATTCCTTGGCGTTGGGTTGATCGCCATATCGCAGGCTTACGATTACCTGCGGCGGCGGGATATCGAGCGTGGGGAATACTACATTTTACTGCTGTACAGCTTGAGTGGAATGCTCTTGATGGCTTCGGCTGGAGATCTGATCGTTGTCTTCCTCGCCGTCGAATTGCTATCGATCCCACTGTATGTCCTTGCCGCTTTCGCAATTCCACAAGCCGAATCGGAAGAATCTGCTCTGAAGTATTTCCTCCTAGGAGCCTTTGCCTCGGGATTCCTTGTGTATGGTATTGCGCTGGTCTTTGGTTCAACGGGAACAACCGCGCTAAGCGGCATGGTTGCCGCGATTGCGAGTGCTGAAACCACGCCTATTCTTCTCCTCATAGGGAGCGGGATGATCCTGGTTGGCCTGGGATTTAAGGTCGCAGCGGTGCCATTCCATATGTGGACTCCGGATGTTTACCAGGGGGCGCCCACTTCGGTGACGTCGTTCATGGCTGTAGGCGCGAAGGCTGGCGGTTTCGCTGCCTTGCTGAGGATTTTCATTTCTGCGCTGCCGGGTGCTGCTGTGATGTGGATGCCGCTCACGATGTGGATCGCCGCATTGACGATGGCCTGGGGGAATATCGCCGCGATTTCGCAGACCAATATTAAGCGCATGCTGGCCTATTCGAGCATCGCACATGCAGGGTATATTTTCATGGCTCTGCCGGCTGCGGCGACACCAGAAGTTGCGCCGGAAGCGGTTCGGGCTGCGCTTTTCTACCTGGTGACATACGCGATTACCAACCTGGGCGCCTGGGGTGTTGTGCTGGCTATGGAGAAAGCGGAAGGCTCAGGATTGGCGATTGAGGATTACAGCGGACTGGGGAAGAAACGCCCAGCGCTTGCGTTGGCAATGGCGCTGTTTATGCTATCGTTGACGGGGATTCCTCCCACCGTCGGGTTTATGGGGAAGTTCTATCTTTTCCGAGCCGTCATCGATGCGAATTTGATATGGCTTGCACTTGTGGGCGTCGTGACCTCGCTCATCTCCGCATACTACTACTTGCGTGTGATTGTCGTAATGTACATGCGCGAGGGTGAGCCAGAAGTACGTTCAGAAGCGCTCCTCAATTCCACAATTTTGATCACCGCTTTTGGGACATTCTTCTTTGGGATTTTGCCCGGGCTCCTCTTGAAGATGATCAATCAGGTCAGTCTGCTGGATTTATTTCGATAACCGAATAACGATCTACTTTGTGCAATGAATCCTGCGACGTGGCTGTCGCGGGATTGTTTTTATATTGGAGTGGTTGGCAAATTGCACAAGTTGGGGTGCGTAGCAGGGTGTGTGGATGGGCGCATAAATAGTAGAAGAGACCCCCATGCTTTTTTGAGAGCAATCGTTTATAGTTGCTCTGATTTGAACCGGCAGGAGAGCTTTATGGGTGCAGCGCGGGCGCATCTCGTAATCCAAGGGAGAGTTCAGGGAGTGAGCTTCCGCTATCATACAATGCAGGAGGCGCGAATACTCGGGCTCACGGGGTGGGTGCGGAACCTCTGGGATGGACATGTTGAAGTCTTGCTTGACGGTGATGAGGATGCGGTTAAGCAAATGATCGAGTGGTGCCGACAAGGACCTCCCTCTGCGGTAGTCGAGAATGTCGAGGTCGCCTGGGAAGAGCCCACTGCCGAATATAACAATTTCCGCGTGCGGATAAACGCAGGTGTGGGACCTTCTTGAGCAATCCTCCCGAGATCCAGGCACTCCGTTTCGGTCGAATCGTCATTGATAACGTTGTTTACAATCGAGACGTGATCATCTTCCCCGACCGGGTCCGATCTGACTGGCGACGAAGAGACGGGCATAACCTGGCCCTCGAGGACTTGGACGAAGTGCTAGAAGGTAACCCAGAAACCATCATACTGGGGCGGGGTGTCTTTGGGAGGATGAAAGTATCGGGCGAACTACGCGAGACGATAACAGAGCGTGGAATTGAACTTATTGTTTTTCGAACTGAAGGGGCAAGAAAGGCGTACAACGAACTGCGCGAGCGACGACGAGTGATCGCTGCGCTCCACCTCAGCTGTTGACCAAACCCTGATATTCTTTCGTTATTCTGTTTGCAATACGTAGAGTCTCCCCCGGGTTCTCCCCTTAGTTTATGCTTTCTGGAGAGCGCAGCAGATATCCGCGGGGAGCCCCAAGCCACGGAGCGGCAGTGTGAAAATGAAGGATTATGATCTCTCACAGTACGGAGTTCTCTGGGATCTCGATGGGGTTTTGATAGAAAGCTCCCAACAACACCTTGAGAGTTGGGTGAATGTCCTACCCCGCTTTGGTTTGACAATGTCCGGGGAGCTTCACGAGCAGACCTTCGGCATGAATAACAGGGAAATCCTGACAATCATGCTCGGCGAGCCGCCTGAAGCGGATTTTCTGCGTCGGGTAAGCTGGGAGAAAGAAAGCGCCTTCCGTGAGATCATTAAAGGAACTGTCGAACCTCTTGGGGGAGCGGTGGAGCTGCTTGAGCAGTTATCTTCGGTGAAGGTGCGGCAGGCGATCGCATCTTCGGCGCCGGAGGAGAATATCCGCGTTGTGGTTGAAGAGCTGCAGATTGGGGGATATTTCCAGGCGCTTGTTTCTGGACATGACCTCCCCGCGAAACCAGACCCTGCGGTCTACCTGGAAGCCGCCAGACAGATAGAGCTGGGACCTGAAGCCTGTGTTGTTGTCGAGGATGCTGTCGTAGGTGTTCATGGCGCTAAGAAGGCTGGAATGCGTGCAGTTGGGGTGACGACCACGCACGCAGCCGAGGCGTTACAGGGCGCAGATTTGGTTGTCGAATCCTTACTCAATTTATCTGTGGGTGATATCGTTCACCTTCTCAGGAATGATTAAGCCTAGTCCCACATTCGAACCTACAAACAAAATAATCCAGAAACATGGGAGCAGGATAAAAAGTTCTGTTGATATGGAATTCTTGTGATCGTGGAACGGGCAATCATCGTAGAGACCAGGGCGTCTCTACAAGATCAAAATGGGAACCGGGCACATTGGGTGCGGCCATCAACCAATATGAATCAATATCAACGAAACGAATCCGGTATATAGGAACAACTGCGTTCGCCTGGCAGCCTCGATTCCATGACCACCTTCTCTTAGATTAGCCGGCGATTGTAAAAACCATTCTTCAAGAGAAAACATACGTCAATTAACGCGGAAACAAGAGGGTAACGCTACCCTCGCGCTTCCAAGTTGCTCCCCCCGGGGGTAGAGGCTACCGGGTTAGGTTCATTCGTAAATGTGATTCATTGGAGAAGGGGAAATTCTTGATGGGTACTTGAAAGGATTGGTAAAGTTCATTCCGCTCGTTTGATCTGAAAATGATCGAAGTCGCGAGCGACAGTGGTGTTGGGAAAGATCGCCCTCGCTTCCTCGACAACTTCCTTCTCCCGGTACCGGCGGGAGATGTGGGTTAGGTAAAGGTGGCGCACGCCAACGCGTTGAGCAAATTCCGCAGCCTGACCTGCTGATAGATGCCCGAACTTCTTAGCTAAATCGGATTCTGAAGATAGATAGGTTGCCTCAATCACGAGTGCGTCTGCCTCAAGCGCGGCTTTCTGTAATCCTTTTGTGCTGCCGCAATCGCCTATGTGGACCAGCCGAGCGCCCCTGCGCGGAGGTCCAAGGACATCCTCCGGGTTGATCACACTGCCATCAGGCAAGGTGATGGGTTTGCCGGCAACGAGCTCCGCACGGAGTGGTCCAGAGGGCACATTCATCGCCTCTGCTTGTTCCACGAGGAAGGGGCGGTGTGAGGCTTCCTCAAAAACAAACCCGAAACAGCCCGGTCCCCGATGGGAGACGGGGATCGCGGAGACCTGCAGTCCATTTTCCTCAATTATCAAACCCGGTTCAAGGATGCGCAGGTTGATATCTATAGGGGGACGCGCACCGCGAAGAACAACACCATAGAGCAAGTCATGTATCCGCTCCATAGCCCATTCCCCTGCCCAAATCTCGAGACGATCAATTGCCTCCCAGCGAGAAAAGGTTGAAAGCAATCCAGCGAGACCCAGGATGTGATCGAGATGGCCATGCGTGATTAGAATCCGATTTAAGCGGCGGAATCCTAAGCCCGAACGCAGGATCTGGCGTTGGGTTCCCTCACCACAATCGATCAAGAAACGTTGGTCTTGGTAGCTTACAACCTGCGCGGATAACCCGCGGTGAACTGATGGCGCCGATGCCGAAGTACCAAGGAATGTAAGTTCCAGCAAGATGTCCTCTATTTTTACGATCCACACTATTGGAAGGAGCGATTCATTGTACCTTAATCGGGTTGATGTTTCACACGTTTTGGAGCGAGGATCTGAGCGAGGATAGACCCGCAAGACAGGCCGCGAGGCCAAGGAACAGCGCGGCAGGGCTCATCTGGATTCGCCAGGCGAGAAGGCACCAGGCACAGATGATGCCCATCGATAGCGCAGAGTAGCGACGTGAAATTGTTCGAGACCAGAGACGTGTCGGCAGCCAGGTCGGGCGGAGAAACGTTATGGTGAGAGCGATGATCCCTGAGAGGATCACAGTGATGCGCAGACTAAAGCTCCATGCTTCGTAGTATAGGATGACGATGGATGCGGGCAGCAAGATTAGAAGACCATAGGCCGCAGCCAAGGCGCGCTCCCAGCGTTTGTTTTTATCGATCCAACCTCGCCGGGCGACGAAACCCATGCCTGAGGCGAAACCGAGATAAAGTGTTGCCATCCCTAAAGTGAGCAGTAATTCAATCAGGTCCATTCTGATCTCTTTTCAGCACATGCAGCGTGTTTGTTCTATCGCAGCAAGCGCGTTGGATAATTTCGGATCCGATCTGATTTCTGAGCGGTTGTTATGGGAATTGCTGATACCCATGCGCAGAAGGCAGATCTGAAGGCGTTATCGACGTGTCGGAGTCGTTTGTCTACGAAGGATTTGATGCAAGTTGTATGCCCATTTAGGTATTTTCGATGGACGTCAGGGCGAGCGAGGAGGGTGTAATGAGGAGCGAGGCAGCGTAAAGCCGCTTGGTCGAATAACAATTTAAAGGATCGTAGCTTTTATCAGGACCGGAAAAAGGATAACAGCGCGGAGAGTAAAGACACTGATTCACACATCATTGCGGCGATTGTTGGTATGAATATGCGATTTGGAGGGTTAGCCAGGGCATGGGCAGATACCCACGCTAGCTCCCGCCGTCGTTAGCCACCGGGTGTTGGTGTCAGGGTGGGTGTTGGGGTTGCGGTCGGCACCGGTGGAGGCGCGGATTGGGTTGCACAAACTTCATCAGCCTCTGAGGCTGTCGGTGCTAAATCAGGGAATTCCCAGGCGTTGAGCGCAGCATT
>JAUWFP010000033.1 GCA_030606845.1 Anaerolineales bacterium
GACGAAATGGTATGTTGAGCAGATTCTTGATGCCGGCTGTGCTTTCATCAATTGCATCCCTGTGTTTATCGCCAGCTCGGATTATTGGGCGTGTCGCTTCGAAGAACGCGGCCTTCCAATCATCGGTGATGATATTAAAAGTCAAGTTGGTGCCACGATTACGCATCGTGTCCTGACGTCCCTTTTTGTCGACCGCGGTGTCGTTATGGATCATACCTATCAGTTGAATTTTGGCGGGAATATGGATTTTTACAATATGCTCGAGCGTGATCGACTCGAATCGAAGAAGATCTCGAAGACGGGTGCGGTGACGAGTCAGCTGCCTTATGAACTCCCTGCGGATGCCATCCACGTAGGACCGAGCGATTACGTGCCCTGGCTTACAGATCGGAAATGGTGCTACATTCGCATGGAGGGCACTACCTTCGGCGATGTCCCACTGAACCTGGAGCTTAAGCTGGAGGTTTGGGATTCGCCAAATTCGGCCGGCGTTGTAATCGACGCAGTCCGCTGTGCCAAGATCGCGCTTGATCGAGGTCTTTCTGGGCCGATCCTCGAACCGTCTTCGTACTTTATGAAGACGCCCCCGGTGCAGTATAGCGATGATGAAGCGCACAAAAAGACGGAAGCGTTCATCCGCGGCCCCAAGAAAAAGAAAGGAAAGAAGTAACGGACAACAGAGTTACACGAGTCCGGTGTTTCTTCTCCTCAATGTGAATGCTCTCAAAGGGGCTGTCTGATAATGGCTCAGGCAGCCCCTTTTGCGTGTCGATCGTGGGCTTACCCACGAAACTGGTCCCGCTTGGAATTCTTATCATTCGGGATAACGCAATCTTGTTCAGCTCTGTAGTAGTCCAACCTTCGATGAGTGCTGCACCTTGCGGATTATGCTCACCAAAATTCTCCCGAGAGGGGAGCCATGGCGAACAATGAAAAGCGTGTATAGTAGGTTTACAGCTGCCCGATCCCTCGTCTCGAGCAGTTGACCGGCGAGTGAGATTGCATCGATCGAGATGATAATTTATAGCTATGAAGGAACGTAAAGATGCATGAAAAGTTGTTAGGAGTTTTTAAATATGATCCGTTTAGGGACTTCTGGTTTTTCGTATGATGATTGGATTGGATGTGTATATCCAGAAGATTTGGCGAAGCGATCCTGGTTGGAATTCTACGCACAGCAATTCGATACGGTTGAACTGAACGTAAGCTATTACCGCATCCCGGCGTTGAAAACCGTCAAGGGCTGGGTAGAGCGGACACCGGACAAGTTCACATTTTCGGTGAAAGCTCATCGCAGCATCACCCACGAGCGAGAAGAGCCTGCATACGAGGCGTTCATTGATGCTTTCCAGCCAATGGCCGAGGCTGGAAAACTAGCCTGCGTCCTGGCTCAGTTCCCTCATTCTTTTCATCCTTCGACGGAGAATCGTACTTACCTGGAGCAAGTGCGTGAGCGCTTCCATGACCTACCAGTAGTTGTCGAATTCCGCGATCACGGTTGGGTATCGGATGAGACCTTCGAGCGTTTGGAGAAGCAGAATTTGGGGTTCTGCTGCGTCGATGAACCCCGGTTGAAAGGTTTGATGCCGCCTGTGGTGCGGACGACGAGTGATGTTGCCTATGTTCGCTTCCATGGTCGTAACGCTGGTAAATGGTGGAAGCACGATCATGCCTGGGAGCGCTATGATTACACATATTCTGAGCAGGAGTTAAAGGAATGGATTCCTCGAATTCGAGAACTCGATTCCGCCGCTTCTCTCACGCTTGTCTACGCTAATAATCACTACCGCGGGCAGAGTGTTGACACCTTGCGAAAACTGGATAAGCTTCTTGTTGGTGAGTGAAACCTCGCCCATCGCTGGTGTTTGCTTGGGCTGGGGACTTAAGCGGCGAAAGTCCAGAATGGTATAATGGTTTATCGCCTTCACCGGCAAATAACACCCACGTCTTTGAGCGATTGAGGGAGCAGAAAGCGATGTCTGGACACTCAAAATGGTCAACGATTAAGCGCAAAAAAGCTGTAACGGATGCCAGGCGAGGGGCAATTTTCACACGTTTGGCACGCGAGATTGCCATAGCAGCTCGCGAAGGTGGGGGAGATCCAGAAACCAACTTCACGCTGCGGTTAGCGATCGATCGCGCTAAGAACGACAACATGCCCAAGGAAAATATCGAACGGGCGATTAAGCGTGGAACCGGCGAAGATAAGGATGGCGTTAATTACGAACAAATCATGTATGAAGGCTATGCAGCTCATGGCGTTGCCCTGATGATTGAAGTTGTGACCGACAATCGAAATCGGACGGTTGCAGATCTTCGGCACGAACTCACCAAATCCGGCGGGAATCTGGCCGACGCAGGAGCCGTATCCTGGCAATTTCGGCGCGCTGCATATTTCTACATCCCGATAGAAGATGTCGATCAGGAAAAAGTCTTCGAATTGGCGGTTGACGCAGGCGCTGATGACGTGGTCATCGGCGAGGAAGAGATTGAGATTTTTGCGCCCGTGGAGGTGTTCAAGAAGATTAATGACCAGTTTGATGAGGCCGGGATTAAACCTTCTGAAGCTTCTCTGCGAATGATGCCGAACACATTATTAGGAATCGATGGAGAGCAAACCGTTAAAGTCATGCGTGTTATCGAGGCGATAGAAGATCTCGATGACGTGCAGAATGTCTATTCAAACCTGGAAGTAACCGAAGAAGCAGTCTCGATACTAGAGACCGCCTGACGTTGCAGGCGGCAGAAAAAAATGCTTGTCATCGGAATTGATCCGGGGACTGCGAGAACTGGCTACGGCTTAATCCGGCAATCCGAATCGGGAACATTGGATCTGGTGGACTTTGGCATAATCCAAACATCGCCAAATCAACCGATGAGCGAGCGATTGCTGAAAATCCATCGCGATTTACAGGACTTACTGTCTCAGCATCGGCCTGAAGAAGCCGCCGTAGAACGCCTTTTTTTCCAGAAGAACGTAAAAACAGCGCTCAGTGTTGGGCAGGCGCGCGGTGTTGCAATACTGGCTTTGGCTGAACTTGGTTTAAACATTAAAGAGTATTCCCCACAAGATATCAAACTAGCGGTTACAGGCTATGGGGCGGCGGAGAAAGGTCAGGTTCAACGGATGGTCCAGAATTTATTGGAGATGGATGATCTTCCCCGACCGGATGACGCCGCAGATGCCCTTGCGGTTGCTATTTGCCATTGCCAAGTCTCAAATCTAGAGCGCCGAATAGAAGGTGCGGAATGATCCGGTCCATTCGGGGAATTGTTTTACATATTGGGGAGGGCGAACTGACTCTGGAAGTGGGGGGAATCGGTTTGCGTATAGCCATTACAGGGAGCGTCCATGCAGCAGGACCGGAAGTCGGCAAGCCCTTTTTCTTGCACACCTACCTCAGTGTTCGCGAAGATGAACTGAGTCTGTATGGTTTTCAATCGGCTGAGGAGCGGGGGCTCTTTGAGGTCCTGCTTGGAGTTTCGGGAATCGGCCCAAAGTTGGCCATATCCGTGTTGTCGAATCTCTCTCCAGATGTCCTTCGCAGCGCGGTCGCGAATAATCAGCCCGAGATCTTGACAAGGGTACCCGGCATCGGTAAAAAGACAGGGGAAAAAATCATCTTCCATCTTAAAGACATCCTGTCTGCTCCGGCCGTTGATGTTCGCATCCCCAGTGATGTCGATACGGAAGTGCTCGGGGTGCTGACGGGGCTTGGGTACAGCCTCGTCGAATCTCAAACAGCAGTCCAATCTATTCCCGAGGATGCCAAGGATGACATCGAGGAACGCGTCCGCTTGGCGCTTCAGTACTTCTCCTCTCCTTAACCAATACATACAGGTTTCTTGAAAAACCTCACGAACGATCCCTGTATAGCGGAAGCTCCATCTTCATGGATATCAGGGTTACTCGCTTTTAAGAAATTAGCGTGCGATGGAGTTTTTCCATTTGAAAGCGCGGTTGAGGTGACTGCGCAGCCCTCTGGCTTTTATCCTGGTCAATTAACTCTGTTTGGAAAATGCCACAAACGGACCTGGGTTATGACTGTAAAGAGTCCAATTTATAATTTCAAATGACAATTACCAACAAAATTTGACTTTTCCATTCGAATTGCTACTATTGAAGACACGGTGGATTGCTAGGCGCCTCCTGCGACTGGTTTCGCTTCGCCAAAGAGTCAGTCACTGGGAAACCCCAGTGTTCATTTAACGAACAACGAAATTTAGAAAATTCGGTGACTCGGTTCCATTCATTCTGAATCCATGGATCCTATAGCGATGGAATTTCTTCCGTCTGTATGACAACTGAAACGACTTTTCTAAAAGTTGATAACATCTCCTTGCGTTTCGGCGGAACGCAGGCGCTCACGAGTGTCAGCTTCGACGTCTATCCAGGTGAGATCCTGGCGATTATCGGACCTAATGGCGCCGGTAAGACTTCCGTGCTGAATTGCCTCAACGGCTTTTATCGACCCTATCAAGGGCAGATTATCTTCGATAGGAAGGACCTCACGAGGCTACCACCCCATCGCATCGCCCAAATGGGGGTGGCGCGCACATTCCAAAATATCGCCTTGTATACTGGCTTGAGTACGCTCGATAACCTGATGGCAGCCCGCAATATCCATATGCGGGCTAACTTTTTACAGTGTTTGATCTATTGGGGTCCTGCACACCATGAAGATATTGCCCATCGTGTGCAGGTCGAAGAGATCATCGATTTTCTCGAGATCGAGCACATCCGGAAAGCTATCGTGGGCTCGCTACCTTACGGTCTGCGTAAACGAGTTGAATTGGGTCGCGCCCTGGCGCTCGAGCCACGCTTACTGCTGCTGGATGAACCCATGACCGGTATGAATCAGGAAGAAAAGGAGGATATGGCGCGTTTCATCCTCGATATTCACGAGCGCGAGCATATGACGATCTTGTTGATCGAACATGATATGGGGCTTGTCATGGATATCGCCGATCGGGCGGTGGTGCTCGACTTCGGTGCCAAGATCGCCGATGGCTCGCCGCAGGAGATCAGAGCAGATCCGGCCGTGATCAATGCCTATCTGGGAGAGGCTAACTGACGTGGGTGAGATCAATACACTCCCGATAAGTCTGCGTGCCACCGCCAAACGCTTCGGTCAGACACGCACCGCCATGCGGCAGAAGGATCGCGGCATCTGGCGCTCCTTCACTTGGGAAGAATCGTTTGAGCAAATTCGAGATCTCTCCCTGGGGCTCACCCGGATGGGTTTTCAACGCGGCGATAAGGCCTGCATTATCGGCGACAACGATCCACAATACTTCTGGGCGCAGTTGGCGATCCAATCTGTGGGCGGTGTGGCTGTAGGCATCTTTACAGATAGTTCACCGATTGAAATTGAATATATTGGGACCCATTCGGATGCCACCCTGGTGTTCGCCAAAGATCAGGAACAATGTGACAAACTTATCGAGATCAAAGATCAGATTCCCAATGTGAAGCGTGTCATTTATTGGGATGAAAAGGGTTTGTGGAGTTACGACGACGATTGGTTGCTGGATTACGCTGAGGTCCAGGAACTCGGCAGACGTCTCCAAAAAGAACAACCGGCACTGTTTGATGAATTGGTCGACGCTGGAAAGGCAGATGACTTAGCCATCTTCTGCTACACCTCGGGAACAACCGGCCAGCCGAAAGGAGCGATGATTAGCCACGCAAATTTGATCGACGGTTGTGATCTAACCCTGGAGGTCGACCCGCGCACCGAGGATGATGAATACCTCTCGTTCCTGCCCCCGGCCTGGATCACCGAGAACGTGCTTGGCCTAACGATTCACCTGCGCACAGGCATGATCGTCAACTTTCCAGAGGCTCCCGAGACGGTCCAGGAGAACCTGCGTGAGATCACACCCTTCGTCCAATTGTTCAGCGCCCGTCAGTGGGAAAGCCTGGTTGCCCTGGTGCAGATGAAGATGACCGAAGCCACCTGGATCAACCGTATGCTCTATCGACTCTTCATGCCGGTTGGTTATAAAGTAGCCAATTTACGCTATGAACAACATAAAACGATTCCTTGGATCTGGCGCGTATTGTTCGCTTTCGGCGAAATTACTATATTCCATCCACTGCGGGATAAACTGGGCATGACCCGCATCCGCTCGGCCTATTCCTCGGGTGCAGCCCTGAGCCCTGATGTGATCCGTTTCTTCCGTGCCATCGGGGTCAATATTAAGCAGCTTTACGGTTCAACGGAAGCCCAGACCCACACGCTCCACATCGGTGATGACGTGCGTTTTGAGACTGTCGGTGTGCCACTACCTGGGATGGATGTCCGCATTGCTGATGACGGCGAGATTCTCATCGCCGGCCCTTCGGTTTTCCAAGGTTACTACAAAGATCCTGAGGCTACTCAAGCAGCACTCGAGATCGATTCGGAAGGTAAACGGTGGTTCCGAACCGGGGATGCCGGACACATCGATGATGACCAGCACGTGATCTACCTCGACCGCCTTAAGGAGATGATCCCGCTGTCAAGTGGAGAGCATTTCTCACCACAGTTCATAGAAGGCCAGCTAAAATTCAGCCCCTATATTCGCGACGCGATGACGGTTGGCGCGGCCGATCTCCCATTCGTCACAGCTTTGATCAACATCGATTTTGAGAACGTGGGCCGCTGGGCTGAAAGACAAGGTCTTGCTTATACGACGTTCGTGGATTTATCTCAAAAGCCAGAGATATATCGTCTTATCCGACAGGATGTGCGGCGCGTCAACCGTACGCTGGTCGAGGCGGCAGCAGTGCGCAGGTTTGTGCTGATGCATAAAGAATTCGATCCCGATGAAGCCGAACTTACTCGCACTCGTAAACTGCGCCGGCGGACGTTGCGGGAACATAATAAGGAAATTATTGATGCCATGTATAGCGATAACACCGAAGTAAGCGTCAAGGCTTCCGTGCGCTATCAGGATGGTCGTGAAAGTGTCATCGAGACGACAGTACATGTCGAAACCCTCGAGAAGGAGGAGAAACCGGTATGAATTGGCAATTATTGCCTCAGTTTGCCACGACTGGCCTGTTGGCCGGGGGTCCGATTGCCCTGATGGCGCTCGGTTTAGTGCTCATCTTCAAGTCATCCTACATTTTTAACTTTGCACAAGGCCAGCTGCTGCTCATTGGTGCGCTGATCACCTGGTGGTTTTCGGTGGAGTTAGGGCTGCCATTGTGGGTCTCAATCGCCATAGCGCTGATCCTCTCGGCCTTGTTGGGTTTGGTCATTGAACGCTTGGCGCTGCGACCGATGACCGGTCAACCGCTACTGTCTATTATCCTGATGACGCTCGGCCTCAGCCAGGTGCTGCAAGGGTCGGCGTTGCTTTTTTTTGGTGGCAATCAGCGCAATTTCCCGCAGATTTTCCCGGCCGGCGACCCCTATAAGATCATTACCCCATTCGTATACGAAGGCAACCCGATTGTGCTGATCCTCAAGCAGAACCTGGTGTGGTCCTTTATCGTGGCCATCCTGGGCGTGATCGTGATCGGCGCCTTCTTTAAATTCACCAAAGCCGGGTTGGCGATGCGGGCCACCTCCGAGGATCACGAGTTGGCACAGAGCATCGGCCTGCGCATCCATCGTATCTTTGGTATCTCCTGGATGCTGGCCGCCGTTGTTGCGACTATCGGAGGGGTCCTCCTGGCCACATCAAGCGGTCTCGACATGAGTCTTTCCATCGTGGTGCTGGCGGCATTTCCGGCAGTCCTATTAGGGGGTCTTGAGTCGATACCGGGCACAATCATCGGCGGTCTTTTAATTGGTCTATCGGTAGGATTGGTCTCAGCCTCGACGAACCAATTTATTCGCAATTCAGGCGAGATCATGCCTTACGTCGTGCTTCTGCTGGTCTTGATGATCCGACCTGAAGGATTATTCGGTCAGAAGCGGATCGAGAGGATCTAGGATATGACCGTGTTGCGACCCGCAGGTGAATTCGATACCAGCTATGCGGAGGATATGGCAACCATCCGTCGCAAGTGGCAGTGGGTGCTTCTGTTCGCGTCAATTATTGCGCTTTACATGCTGCCGCTCTACGCCAGTCAAAGCATGGTCGCCTTGGTGAATCGTATTTGCATCACCATTATCGCCGTTCAGGGCCTCAATTTGCTGACAGGTTATACCGGGCAGATATCGCTCGGCCAGGCGGCCTTCATGACCACCGGAGGATATATTTCGGCATTGCTGGTTAACGAGTTGGGCTGGCCTTTCTACTTCTCAATGCCAGCCGCTGCTCTGGGGGCTGGTGTGATCGGATTGATATTCGGTTTGCCCTCGCTGCGGGTGAAGGGCTTTTACCTGGTGATGTCCACTCTAGCAGCCCAATTCATCATCCCTTGGTTCACCCGCAACGCCTTCAAAGACCTGTTGAACGGCGCCCAGGGGTTGAACGTGGCTGTGCCTGTGATATTCGGGTTGGAAATCAACACGCCGCAGCGCTATTTGATGTTGACATTGACTGCCCTCATTATTACCACGATTATTGCCTATAATGTCTCGCGCTCTCGGCTTGGCCGCGCTTTCATCACGGTCCGCGACAATGATTTGGCTGCTGAGGTGCTTGGAGTTAATCTTTTCCGAGTGAAACTTCAGGCTTTTTTCCTGGCGGCTATGTTCGCTGGCTTAGCAGGGGCATTGGCGGCCCACCAACTGCGCCATATCAATTCTGAGACCTTCAATTTGACTGACTCAATCATCCTCATGGGGATGCTGGTCATCGGCGGTCTGGGATCCAATTTAGGACCTTTCTTTGGCGCGATTGTGGTCGAGATGTTGATCGAAATTGCTACCATCCTCGGGCCAGTCTTCTCCGATATTCTTCCGTCCACAGCTTATGGCGCTGTCCAGGCATTGCGTCCATTGTTCTTTGGAACCGCATTAATGCTTTTCCTGATCTTTGAGCCACGCGGTTTGGCCTATCGCTGGAATCTCATGAAAGCAGCCTGGCGATTGCGACCATTCTCTCATTGACTTGGAAGGAGGTGTAAGAAAATCTTATTCATTTTCAACGCTCAGAGCACACCCCGATCCCTGACATTGAAGCCAGAGGCCTGAGTAGAACCCGTCAAACTTAACGAGGAGATGAGCCATGCGAAGCAAGATATACATCCTTCTTAGCCTATTAGTCCTTGTAGCCTTGGTGTTGGGTGCCTGCGCACCTGCGGCTACGGAAGAGCCACCACCACCGCCACCACCAGAGCCTACGGCTCCTCCAGAGCCAGAACCTGAAATACCGTCTGGGCCGCCTGATCTGACCGGTGAAACGATTACGATCTATCACTTCGGCGATCTTTCCGGCCCATATGCGGCTATCACCTCGCCACTGGTGCACGGAGCGGAAGATGCCGTCGTGGCAGTTAATGAGGCCGGGGGAATTTACGGCGCCATGCTTGATGTGAAATTCGCCGATACCGCTGGCAGCATCGATGAAGCCGTGGCAGCCTTCGATCGCTTCACCGGTGAAGATGACAATCCGCTGGTGATGATTACCTACGGCTCAGGTGAAGTAGAAGCGCTGGCGCAGCGCTTCGCCGAGAGTAAAGTCGTCAACATCACCGCCGGTTTGAGTGCTCGGGGCTTCTACATCGATTCGGGTTACTCCTTCGGTCTGGGACCGATCTACCCCGATCAGTTCGGCTTAGTGATGACCTTCTTACAAGATAACTGGGCGGCGTATAAACCAGCCGATGCAGGGGATGAGATCAAGCTGGCCTACATCAGCTGGCCCACGGCCTTTGGCCAGGGAGCGCTTACGCCCGAAACGCGGGCCTTCCTGGACGATTTAGGCATCGAGGTGGTCGCTGAAGAAACCTACGATGTCTCGCCGGCCGCGGACACAACCACCGCCATTCTTAACGCCCAGGTGGCTGGTGCTAATGTCATCTGGACAAATACCCTGGCGTTCGGCGTCTCGGTTGTCTTGAATGACCTCAATAGTCTCGGTTTACGCGATCAGTTTGTCGTTGCGACGGATAACTGGGGCATGGATCTGGCCACTTATGCTTTCCTAGCAGACGGGGCATATGGCGTTGGCTTAATCTCAACCTTCCCCTATCTATGGTGGACCGATGTGGATAACACCGGTGTGCAATATGCTGAGAGCTTGTTCGCTGCCAATGAGCGTCCTTCGAGTGAGCACAATGTCGGCTACCTGCTGTTGGTAGCCGGGATCGATATGACTGTACAGGCGATCCAGCACGCCATTGATACGGTGGGTTACGAGAATCTCACCGGCGAAGCTGTGCATGATGCCTTGATGGACTTGAGCCCATTCGAGGCGCTGGACGGTGTGCTGCGCGTAGATTACTCAGGCACGAATCGATCGCCACACGTCTCCCAGATTCGTATGATCAAGGGTGGGCCGGATGCCTTTAATATCCTGCAAGACTGGACCGATACCCCTGATCTGCGGCCTGTAGAATAAAGTATCCACTGTTGTGATTAACCCCGGGGGCATCTGGGAAAGATGCTCCCGGGATCTATAAGGTGCCTATGTCGCAGTTAACGCTTAATAATATCGAGGTTATATATTGCGACGTCATCCAGGTGTTGCGAGGCGTATCGCTTGAGGTGCAGCCTGGAACCGTCGTGGCCCTGTTGGGTTCAAACGGTGCTGGAAAGACGACCACCCTGCGAGCAATATCCGGCTTGTTGGTTAGTCAGGATGGTAAGATCACACGCGGCACGATCGAGTATGGAGGCGAGCGCATCGACCGCCTACCGCCAGATGAAGTTGTCCAAAGGGGTTTGATCCAGATTCTGGAAGGACGACGGCTCTTCCAACATCTCACGGTCGAGGAGAACTTGGTCGTAGGCTCGGTGGCGCGTGGTCGCACATCGGATGCTACCTTGAAACGCGATCTAGCCGAGGTCTACCGCTATTTCCCTAGACTTGAGGATATGCGCAAGCGTGTCAGCGGCTACCTCTCAGGTGGGGAGCAGCAAATGCTGGTCATTGGGCGGGCGCTCATGAGCAACCCACGCTTCATCCTGCTAGATGAGCCTTCCCTGGGATTGGCACCCTTACTCGTTGCCGAGATCTTCAGGGTCATCCAGCAAATGCGTGATCAAAGCGGAATTTCGATTCTGCTTGTGGAACAAAACGCCAATCTGGCACTTAGTGTGGCGGACTACGCCTACGTGATGGATAACGGGCGTATCGTATTGGACGGTTCGGCTGAGCGCTTGGTTAATAATGAGGATATCAAGGAATTCTATCTGGGATTGAATCAGTTAGGCGAGCGAAAGAGCTACCGGGACGTAAAACATTACAAGCGAAGAAAGCGTTGGCTGGGATGAGATCCATTCAAATTAGAGACAATCCCGCGGAAGGTGGATAGCATCATGGGACGAACCTTTTACACAATCCTTAAAGATAACGCGCGTGCACGTGGTTCTGAAATAGCGCTCATTGGTTCTTCTGATTCACTCACGTTCAATCAATTCCTAGAACGAGTGGATATGCTTGCTGAGGGTCTCAGCCAGAGGGGGATCACCTCGGGAGAACGCGTCTGTCTCCTCGCCCATAATGCCATCGAGAGCTTCTTGTTGTTTGGCGCTTGCGCAAGAACCGGGGCGATTGTCTTCCCGATCAATTGGCGCCTATCTGGTGCTGAAGTGCAAGCGGTGTTGGAATTGGCTGAGCCGAAGATGTTGATTGTGGATGGGGCTAATCTGGGTACGCTAGAATCCATCGAAGTCGAGGCTATTCCGCATCGAGTGGTCTTGGGCAGCGAATCCCAGGGGGATTGGCTGTCCTTCGAAGACTTATCAATCGAGGCGACAGGGGAATTTCCAGGTGTCAAGGCGGAAGATGCCTTCGTGTTGCTGACGACGGCTGCCGTCGAAGGAGTGCCGCGTGCGGCGACTTTAACACACGACAACATCCTGACGGCAAGCGATCAATTGATAAATAGGCTTAAGCTAACACCCGACGACCGCCATCTCGCCGCGCTACCACTCTTCCACGTCACCGGATTAGGGCTTTCCATGGCAATACTTCAAGCCGGCGGCGCCAATGTTATCCAGGAGCGTTTCAATCCATCTGAAGCGGTCCTGCTCATGGACCAACATCAGGTGAGTTTACTGGCCAGCTTCCCTCCCGTGCTGGCGACATTGCTGGAGGCACGTGAAGCGACCGACGCCACATGGGATTCGCTGCGCTATGTCTTGGGACTCGATGCCCCCGAGATGATCCAACGCTTGCTTGCGGAAAGCGGGGCGAGTTTCTGGACTGGTTTTGGTCAATCCGAGACCTCCGGAGTTGTCACATTGATCGATGTGCGGGAGAAACCAGGTGCGGCGGGCAAACCCCTGCCTGGAGCTGAGGTGCGCTGCTTTGACGAGAACGGCGCTGAAGTGCCCATAGGCGCGCCGGGGGAGATCGTCGTTCAAGGGCCGCTGGTCTTTCGTGGCTACTGGCGTGATGATGATGCAAATTTGTACACATCCCGCCATGGATGGCACCATACTGGCGATCTGGGACGCTTCGATGAGGAAGGCTACCTCTATTACCTAGGTCGCAAACCGGAGAAGGATCTGATCAAGTCGGGCGGAGAGAATGTCTACCCGGCCGAAGTGGAGTTCGCCATCGCATCGTTACCGCAGACAAACGCCGTGTGTGTCATCGGGGTTCCCGATGAGACTTGGGGGGAAACGGTAAAGGCTGTGGTTGAATTAAAACCGGGGAAGACATTGACCGAGAAGGAAGTGGTCGAGGCAGTCACGGCGCGAATTGCTGCCTTTAAGAAGCCCAGACATATTCAGTTTGTTGAAGCGCTTCCACGCACTCTGGAAGGTCAAATTGACCGTGCAGCCGTAAAAATGACCTACGGTGAGTAGGACCCCTATCCTTTATAAGGTACTTCTATCTTAAAGACATCCTGTCCGCTCCCGCTGTTGATATTCGCATCTCCAGTGATGTCGATACTGAAGTGCTCGGGGTGCTGACTGGTCTGGGGTACAGCCTTGTCGAATCTCAAACAGCAGTCCAATCCAGTCCCGAGGATGCCAAGGATGACCTCGAGGAACGGGTCCGCTTGGCGCTGCAGTACTTCTCCTCTTCATAACCCAACAAACCGGTTTCTTGAAAACCCTCGCGAACG
>JAUWFP010000300.1 GCA_030606845.1 Anaerolineales bacterium
AAGTGTGTACGCCAACTCAATCGAATCGGGCTGCCTTTCTAAAATCTCTAATGCTTCTTTGTACAGATTCGTTGAAGCTTGTGCATCACCAAGCCCCCAATGGAGAAGTCCGATCTGGGCTTTTACCCGGCCGATCTTCAAAGGATCTTCCAGGCGTTCATACACGTTGAGGGCTTGGAGTGCATGGTCCATCGATTCCTGACCCGAGCCCTCCCCGAACGCCTTGAAACACGCCCGAATGAGATAATCTGCGGCCTTATTTAATTCTTCGGCATGATAGAAATGGTGAGCGAGGAGCCCTAGCAGATCTTCGACTCTATCCGCAAAGAGACCCTCGATGGCTTCACCAACTCTGCGGTGGAATTCGTGACGCCGTTCTATAAGCAAGGAGTTATAGGCCGCCTCCTGAGTCAGGGAATGCTTGAAGATGTATTCAAGCTCCGGTCTGCGCGTCTTCTCCCGAACGAGATCCACGCGTTGAAGTTGGGCTAGATGCCTATCCAATTCCCGTTCCGCCTCGGTGATCGACTCGAGGATGCGGTACAGAAAACTTTTCCCGATCACTGCCGCGAGCTGCAAGGTGCGGCGAACGTCTTCTCCTAAGCGGTCGATGCGGGCTTGCAGCACCCCATGCAGTGAATCGGGGATGCTGACCTGCGCGATTTCTTTCGTCGCCCGCCAAGTAGCTCCTTCATGAACGAGGACCCCCTGGTCGATTAAATTGCGGATGATCTCCTCCAGGTAAAAAGGGTTGCCCTCCGAGCGATCCATCATTAGACGACGAACGTCGTCGGGAAGATCGGCGACTTCGAGTAAGTGGTTAACTAACTTGTCCGAGTCAATCTCGGATAACCGCTTCAGATGGATATCCGTGTAGCGGTGGCCATAATCCGTCTCGGCCTTGAGTTTCACTTTCCAGGAACCGTGATCGCGCTCGACGCGCATCAAGATGAGCAGCATGAGTGAGCATTGATCGGTCGCGCTGAATAAATCATCCAAGATTTCGAGACTCGACGGATCAGCCCAATGGGTGTCCTCGAAAACAAGAACCGTGGGTTCACGCTCCGCCATGCACGTGAAATAGCGCCTGACGGATTTCTTAATTTGGTGTTTGACTGTCTCGCCGTCGAGCGTCTGAAGCAAATCTCTTGCGGCCTCGTCTTGCCTCAAACCCAGGATGTGGAAGATGAAGGGTAGGAGTTCATCAGAATCGTCACCGAGCAAATCGCGGACACGGCGCCGCAACGCAGCCTTGACCTTCACTTCGGAGTCACCATCGGAAAGACCGAGGTCAGCCAGGATGAGTTGGGTAATGGGCCAGAAGGAGAGCGAGCTCCCGTAGGAGAGGGAACGCCCTTCGAGCCAGCGTATGGACAAGGGTGGAGTCGATGATTCTTCCCGCTCGGTCTGCACGACTTGGTCTATCGCTTCCTGCACCAGGCGGGTTTTGCCGATCCCCGCATCTCCCAAAACGACGACGATTTGGCCCAACCCTTCCTGTAGAGAAGAAAGGGCTGAAATCAGGCGTTCCAATTCCGAGTCGCGCCCCACGAGAGGGGAATGCAGGCCTTCGATCCCGCGCCCACTGGATGGCTCAGCCTTGGGCTCGACGAGTTCGAACATGGCTAGCGCTGCGGTCTTGCCTTTGACGGGTACCTCTCCCAGATCGCGCAAGCTAAAACCTGCTTCGATGCGGCGGGCGATTGCTTCCGATACCAGTATTTGTCCCGGTTCCGCTGATCCCTCAAGCCGCGCGGCCACGTTTACCGCATCGCCGATGGCCAGGTATTCGGCATACTCCTTGCTTCCCACTTCGCCGATCACAACTTCCCCTGTGTTGATACCCACGCGCATCTGGAAGTCGTCTACAAAACCGGACAACTCAGATTGATATTCGACCATGCTGGTCTTGATGTCCAGCGCCGCCCGCGCAGCTCGTTCAGGGTCATCCTCGTGGGTAAGTGGAGCGCCGAAAAATGCCAGGACACCGTCGCCCAACAGTTGGGCGATGGTGCCCTCATAACGGTATATAGCTTCGCTCACCCGCTTGTGTGCTCCCTGCACGACCTCCTTCCACTCCTCCGGGTCAAGTTTTTCAGCGATGGCGGTCGAGCCGACGATATCGGTGAAGAGGACGGTGACTGGCTTGCGTTGACCTGGCAGACCCCCTGGGTCCTGTTGTATTTTCTCCTGTAGCCCCTTGGGTGCGAGGCTGCGCAAGCCATCGAGGCGCTCTAAATCGTGAGTGCCATCGGAACCATGTAGGGGCGTCGCACAGGCGGAGCAAAAACGAGCCTCAGGTGGGTTTTCCTGTTGGCATTTTGGACACAGCTGAGGCAGTGGATGAGCGCACATACTGCAGAAGCGTGCCTCTGGCGCATTTTCAGCGTCGCAATGTACGCAGTGCATGAAATCTCCTGCTAGACATGAGTCAACTTAATAAAAGTGAGATGCTTATAAACACCTCTTTGCAACCTTCTCCTAGACATATTTTTGATGAAATTAATACAGAACTGTAGAGCGCAGTGAAGCGGGGACGGAGGCAGAGTTCCAGTAGTAGCGTACAACGTTCATTCAATGAAATCAAGCGATAGGTTCAAATCGATTGGGGGCACGTCACACATATGCCAGGGAATAAGCAGGTGGGTCCATAGGCTCAATCGTTTCCACTGAATCTTGGATGACCTGAAATTCTCTCTTCGAGGGGTTCCCATGGTTCGATTGTTAGAGATGCGTCTTCTAGGATGTGCTATTGTAGAATGATAAATGAAAACACCACACGAATGCAGCCGACAGGGTTTTTGTAGAACATAAGTACATAGTCGAAACGCAAGGATTAGAAATCAACGGAGGGGAAGCGATGGAACTCACTCAAGTCTCTGAAGAACGACTACGAAGGATCTTTAAATCATTCAACCGCTTCATGCTCCTGCTCTGGCGGCTTGGCCTCGGCTCCTGGGGCAACGGGACGGAGTTCGGCGGCTCTATTATGGTGATCAAACATACTGGACGAAAAACCGGGCTGACGCGCTATACACCGGTGAACTACGCCGTCGTGGATGGGGATAT
>JAUWFP010000173.1 GCA_030606845.1 Anaerolineales bacterium
GCAATCGGGCCTGATGGTGATCTAGTCGCCATCCTTGAGGCTGTCGAGGACGGCACAAAATGGCATCCAAAGAAGGTCTTCAACCGCTGAAGTCACCTATGCAGCATCTGCGAGACTTTTTCACCGTTCAATTGGAACAAAGCGATCTTACGATTGGATCTTTCGATGGGGTTCATCGAGGGCATCAGACGTTGATCAAGGCGCTCGTCGAATATGCACATGGGGAGAATCGTCCGGCAGTCGTTCTTACATTTTTCCCTCACCCCTCTGTATTTTTGCGCGGCAGAACGCCCGCGTTTTATATCAACACACCCGAGGAGAAAGCTGAATTGCTTGGTGAATTGGGCGTTGACTATGTCATCACGCAGCAATTCGACCGAAGTATGGCCGAGATCCCAGCCGGGATCTTTCTCGACCGATTGAAGGCGCGTTTGGGTCTCAAAAGTTTGTGGATTGGTGAAGATTTCGCGCTGGGGTATAAGCGTGAGGGGAACCGCCATTTCCTCGCCGCCGCGGGTTCGGAGCGCGGCTTTACGCTGCATGTTGTTCCCCCGGCCCACCTTGGCGGTGAGGTTGTAAGCTCGACGCGGGTGCGTGAAGCACTGCGCTCCGGGGCTGTGGCTCGAACCGCGAAATACCTCGGCCGGTCATTTGTGGTTCCAGGGAAGGTAGTTCCGGGGTCAGGCCGCGGGCGAGCGCTGGGGATCCCCACGGCGAATCTGGAAATCTGGGAAGAAAGGGCATACCCACGCTCGGGCGTCTATGCCTGTTGGGCGAGCTTCGACGGACAGCGCTATAAGGCGGTGACGAATATCGGTGTTAGGCCGACCTTCGAAGACAAGCTCGAACAGGCGATTGTTGAAGCGCATCTACTGGATTTCAACGCGGATATCTACGGAAAGGAATTGCGCCTTGAATTTATCGCTCGCCTTCGTGATGAACGACGTTTCTCGAATACGGAACTGCTTCTTTCTCGCATTGCGCGAGACATTCAACGTGCGCGTGTGATTCTGAATCAAGACGCGGAGGGACAGGATGCCTGAGACTTTCAAGAGGGAGATCTACCTGCTGCGGCCAGAGGAGCTCAATCCTGAGATAATCGCGGTGGCCTTCGCTAAAACATCCAGGTCACCGCTTTCATTTCGTGAGATCGCGGCCGAACTGACCGATGAGAAATCCGCAGAGTTTCATGAGCGATGGGTTGTCGGGTACGGACACGCCTCGGTCGCTGAACATGCCGTCTTGCATCTGGCCCTTGAGAACGTATCCCGTTTGGCGATCGAGTGCATTGAGTCAAACCGTCTGGCTTCCTACACCGAGAAATCAACCCGTTATCAGAAATGGGACCGTCAGGGATACTACGTCCCCCCCGAAGTACAAGATGGATCGACAGAGAAGATCTATCGTCAAACTTGCGACTTGTTATTCGACACTTACATGCAATCCGTCGCGCCCGTGAAAGATGTTGTCGCCAGCGCGCATCCACGGGCGGAGGGTGAGAGTGAGGAACGCTGGGATAGTCGAATTCGCTCCCGCTATATCGATGCGTGCCGTTTTCTTCTGCCAGCAGCCTCCCTGGCTAATGTGGGTATGACCGCCAACGCTCGCACCCTTGAGCATGCGATTCGCAAAATGCTGTCTCATCCCCTGCGCGAGGTTCAGGAAATCGGTGAGCGAGTAAAAGAGGTTGCTCAAGTGGAGATACCGACCTTGGTGAAATACGCCGACCGGGTCCCATATCTCGAGAATTTTGGCACGGATTTTTCAGACCGGGCAGCTGCTTTTCCTATTGAACCGATGGCCGGGATGCTCGAGTTGGTAGATTTCGATCCTGAAGCCGAACTGCGTATCCTTGCGGCTGCGCTTTTTGCGCCAGGAGGTGCGAGTTTCGCAACGGTAATGAAAACTGTGCGCGAGATGGATGGAGACCAACGGAAGGAATTGGCCGAGGCGCTTCTGGGAAGACTCGATCGCTTCGATGCTCCGGTGAGAGAGCTGGAACATGCCTATTACACATTCGACGCAACACTCGATCAGGGGGCTTACTTCGAGCTAAAACGCCATCGCATGATGACTCAAACCCCCCAACGGTTACGAGCTGATCTGGGTTACACAGTTCCACGCCTAATCGTAGATGCGGGCTTCGAAGAACCTTACAGAAAGGCGATGAAGCAGGCTGCTGAGGCATTCAACCAACTTGAAGCCTGGAATCCACATGTCGCTTCCTACCTGGTGCCGAACGGCTTCAATCGCAGGGTTTTGATGACGATGAATCTACGCGAGGTATATCATTTCTGTGAATTGAGAGCAGAGAAAAACGCACATTTTTCCATCCGGCGTATCGCGCTGCGGATGGCGGAGATGATCCGCGAGGTTCACCCACTCCTGGGCGCATACCTGCGTTTGCCCCAGGGAGCCGACTGGCGCGAGATTGAAGCCGAGCATTTCACTCAAGTGTGAGTGGAGACGATCTTGGGCAGTCGTTTCGACGGGCTTAATTGTGGCGCATCACGAATTGAGGGCCTCAAACCAACCCCCACAGGGTGCTGGAAGCATTGCTTCCTCCCCCCGATCTAATCGTTAACTTCAACCAATAAACACAATGACTGGCGAAGTCGAACTGTGTTGTGGGATAAGACCCGCGTCCAGATTGATTTAGCAGAGGATAATCCGAAGCCAAGCCTGGTGACCTTCAGAGCACGATTAAGTCCAGGAATAGAAGGAACGACGTTGCCAAGAAGAGCTGAGAGAGGTGGTAGGTGATGATGGTGATGAGTCGTCCGTTCGGAATCGTCTTGACGTAGCGGTTCCACCCTAACATGCTGTCTGAGAGGACGAACAACCCGCCGCCGATCACCGCAAGAACCGCGGCTTGTGGCGGCCAAGTCGCTCGCAAGAGTGTTGATAGGGTTGAGAAGAAGGTGAGGCCGAGAACGATCGCATATGCGATTACCGGTCCGATGAGTTCGGCCTGTTTATTTGCACGCAAAGCCCGAGTGATCCGGCGTAAAAGGAACAGGAATGCGGCACTAATAACCGCCAGAAAAACAAGGGATAGCGGTTGGAATATCGGCTGCGGGAGATTGAAGGCGATGATATAGGCGATGTTGCCCAGGAGGAAGGCGAGCAGACCTTTAATGAAATTATCAGTCGGGAGCATTAAGAAAATGTCCCCGGCGAGGAAAATTCCCATTCCTAAAAGGAACCAGGTACCGGCTGGGGCAGGCACAGCAGGCAGGGTAGTCGCGAACCATAGGACCAGCCCAAGCATGGTTGCGGGTTTGGCGACGAATTCGAGCCGCCGACGGTTTGTTGCGACTGCAATCCAATCAAGGACGGCGAACATTGCTGCAAAAAAGAGGAAGAACACCATCGTTGCCTGCCCTCTATGGTCGGTTTACTGCTTCGAATAAGCCTGTATATCCAGCGTCAATACTGGTAAATTCAATCGACTAGTAAACGAAAGAAACACCGCTTCAATCTACCCAGTGCACTGCTGAGCGTGTAAGGATTGCTCATGAATTCTACTCTTTCTGATCTGGGGATAATCGCTCGCGAATGCGCGCTGCCATTTCCTTCGCTCTCACAGGAGCAAGACCAACATAGGTGCTCGCGTCCAGCAGCTTACGGATTCGTGCCGGCTGCAGGTACTTAAGCAGGGCGGTATCCTTGGAGAGCAAGCCCTTAAGCGGGTTCTTCCCCTTTGTTTGATAGGTCTCCCATGCTTTCATGCTGTGCTGGCGAAGTCGCTCATGCATCTCTTGGCGGTCAGCGCCAGCCTGGACCAGAGCGGTTAAAACTCGCTCGATCGCCGCGAATGGTCCAAAGCGCTTAAGCTGGGATTGGAAGTGATCGCGGTCGATAACCAACCCCTGGAGAATATGGGATGTGGTGCGCAGCATCTCATCGCAGGCTAAGAACGCCTCCGGGATCATGCTGCGCCGGTTTGCGGAATCGTCTAGCGTCCGCTCGAGAAGGGATGTGGCGCCATTTTGCCAGGCGACATCCACCCAGGCCGCGGTCTCTCGAGCAAGTGAGCAAATCTTCTCCGCCGCCACCGGGTTGCGTTTGAATGGCATCGCGCTCGATCCGACTTGCTTATCACCAAAGGGCTCCTGAAGACCGCCGATCCCGGGTGATTGCAGCAGGCGCAGATCGAAGGCGAACTTATGTAAGGCGCCAGCGACGTCGGCCAAGCCGCTGATCAATCGATAGTCTTGCATGCGCGGGTAGGTCTGGGTCGTGACGGGGAATGCTTCAAGATCGAGGGATTTCATAACGTTCGACTCGAGCATTTCGGGTGTGATATCGGAGTCTGCCAACATATCTACAAATGGACCAGAAGTCCCAACCGGACCGCGAATGCCTTTCCCGCGCAGCTTGCGGTGCAGACTCAGGAGAGTTTCGAACCCCTCCAAAAGGTCTTGGGCATAGACGCTCAGGCGGTAACCCAGTGTCGTTGGCTCGGCAGGCTGCAGGTGGGTGAAGCCCATGATGGGCAGATCATGAGTCTCCTCAATGCGCTCGGCGAACGTTAATAGCAGAGTCCGCAGGTGATCGAGTACAAGAGCGAGAGCAGCCTTCTGACGCATGACTTCGGCGTTATCCTGGACGTCTGCGGAAGTTAATCCCCAATGCAGGATAGCGCCGCCCGACGGGCATTGCTCAGCGAAGGTGCGAAGTTCAGCCATTAGATCGTGCCCGATCTCGGCTTCGATTTCGCAAGCCCGGGCTAGATCGATTGCATCAACCTTGGCTCGGATCTCTATAATTTGCTCCGGAGAGACAAGATCAGCAGTCGATTGCGCTTCAGCGACAGCAAACCAAACGCTGCGCCAGGTGCGCCTCTTGGCTACCTCCGACCATATTGCGCGCATCTCCTGTGAACCGTATCGAGTTGAGAACGGGGATTGGTAGGCCATCTTTTCCTCTATGTTTCATTCGTCGCAGCTTTTCCCAGGAGATCGCCTTCTGTTGCGCCTCCGAGTCGTTCTTCTGCGAGCTGTTTGTATTGCGGATTAATTTCATAGCCGATGTACTGCCTTCCGAGTCGAAATGCTGCCAGACAGGTGGTTCCAGATCCACAGAAAGGATCGAGGACCACGTCGTTCTTAAAGGTGTAAAGGTCAATCAGGCGTCTGGGAAGCTCCTCAGGAAATGGAGCCGGATGTCCGATCCGCTT
>JAUWFP010000288.1 GCA_030606845.1 Anaerolineales bacterium
CGGCATCATCGCCGCGCAATAAAGCAGGATTCTCAAGAGGGGGGTAGAAAGTCCTCGTGATTAAGTCCTGGGTCATTTTCCCCCCGCTCCCGTGTCCCAGAACGACGATATCATCATGGGCTAATGGGCGGGGACAAACCAACCCGTGGATTGTAACCTGGTCTTTATCCTCACTCATAAGGTACCTTCTCTGAGCTTATGGCGCTCTGCTGCCAGCCGCAAGCGAAGCTTGCGTATTCCAGATTACTCGTTTGTAAAGCGTCCATAGCGATAATATGCGGCGCAAGCGCCCTCCGCTGAGACCATGGTCGCCCCTAAAGGTTTTTCCGGTGTACATTGCCTGCCAAAAGCTTCACAATCATGCGGTTTTTTTAACCCCTGCAGGATCAACCCGGCGATGCAAAGCGGTGATTCCTCCGCTTGAATATCCGCAACATCAAAGCGTCCCTCAGCATCGAAGGCGGCAAACTCCGGCCGCAGCTTCCATCCGCTTTGCGGGATCACCCCGATCCCGCGCCATTTTCGATCACATGTTTCGAAAACGCGCTCTATCAGAGCCTGCGCCGGCTTATTTCCCTCAAAAGTCACCGCTCGCGTATAGGCGTTCTCCGCAGCCACTTCACCGTTCTCCAACAAGCGCACCACATGCAGGACTCCGCGCACGATATCCAGCGGCTCAAAGCCCGTAACGACAATCGGAACGTTATAGGTCTCCGCAATGGGTGGATATTCCCAGTAGCCCATCACGGCGCAGACGTGCCCGGCTGCGAGAAATCCCTGCACCCGGTTGTGAGGCGAACCGAGTATGGCGTGGATGGCCGGGGGGACGCGAACGTGCGACACGAGCACACTGAAATTATCCAATCCCAGCGCTTGAGCCTGCGAGACGCTCATCGCATTTGGCGGCGCGGTGGTTTCAAATCCAATGGCGAAAAATACCACCTCACGATCCGGGTTCTTCTGGGCTATTTTTACAGCGTCCAGCGGCGAGTATACGACGCGGACATCGCCACCCCTCGCGCGCACAGAGAAAAGATCCCGCTCTGACCCCGGGACACGGAGCATATCACCGTATGATGTGAAGATCACCTCCGGACGGGAGGCAATGGCGATTGCTTTATCAATTAATTCCAAAGGCGTCACGCATACGGGGCAGCCTGGGCCATGAACCAATTCGATATCAGAGGGTAGAAGCTGGTCGATACCGTAGCGTACGATGGAGTGCGTTTGCCCCCCGCAGATCTCCATCACCACCCAGGGTTGAGTAACGGTGCGGCGAATCTCATCCAAAACGCCTTTCACCAGATCGGCGTCACGGTATTCGGTTACATATTTCACGCTGCGCCGCCTTCCGGACCAATCTCTTCACCGATGTCGATAATCTGGCGCAATAAGTCGAGTGTCTCTTTCGCCTCTTCTTCGCTCATCTGATTGATGGCGAAGCCGACGTGCACAATGACATACTCCCCGATCTCAACCTCTGGAACATATTCTAAACACACCTCGCGCTTAACACCGCCGAAGTCGACCTTCCCCATTTTTAAACCATTTGCTTCATAAATTTCATCTACTTTACCAGGCACACCTAGGCACATCCGCATTACCTCCGCTTCGTCGACTGTAAGCTTATCTCATTCCCCGACAGAATTCGTCAATATCTTATGGGCTGCAATAGCAGCCTGCCCAAGAGCCAGTCCGCCATCGTTCGCTGGAACCTGGCGATGAATTAAGATTTCGAAATTACACGCCCGCAAAAGATCAACGGTCCTTCGCATCAGAAACATATTCTGCCACACTCCGCCGCTAAGGACGACCCTATCTAATCCGTGCTTCTCACGAGCGCTGGTACAGACTTCGAGAACCGCCTGCGCAACCCCATTGTGAAAACGGGCCGCGATCACCGGTACCGAAACGCCATCACTCAAGTCGCTGACGATGGAACGGATAACCGGGGCAGGATCTAGTAAATCATCACGGATGCCAAATTGAAAGGACCTTGTTTCGTCACCGTCCGCATGGGACTCGAGTTCAATGGCCGCCTGCGCCTCGTAGTTGACCTCCTGCCGCAATCCGATCAACGCGGAGACAGCGTCGAATAAGCGCCCCATACTAGATGTTTGCGGGCTGTTCAACCCGATCTCGAGCTGCCGTGCGACCACGCGCTGCTCCTCTTTGCTCGCTGCTTTGACAGGAGGGAGATCATCGCTCCAGGGAAGCCCAGCTTTATGGAGCCATGCCAGCGCCAAGCGCCACGGTTTACGAACGGCGGCATCGCCTCCAGGCATGCGCATGTAGTCTAGATGGGCGAAACGCTCATACTGCCCGTAGGCAGCAATCAGCACCTCACCACCCCAGATCGCTCCATCCTCTCCATAGCCCGTACCGTCGAAGGCAACTCCGATGACGTGCTCATCCGCCTGCAAGTTGTGCTCTGCCATACAAGCGGCGATGTGCGCATGGTGATGTTGAATTCCAATGGCCGGTAAATCATCGCGCTCCGCCCGCTCGCTCGCGTAGCGGGTTGCCAGGTAATTCGGGTGTAGATCGTAGGCGATGGCCTCTGGGCTAACCCGGAATAGACGTTCGAAATGGATGATTCCATCTTCGAAAGACTGCAGGGTCTCAAAGTTTTCCATATCGCCGATATGGTGGCTCAGGAAGGCATAGGTTCCCTTCGTCAAACAGAAGGTGTTCTTCAATTCTGGACCTGTGGCCAAAATGGATGGGCCTTCCCAGGCGAGGTTAAGCGGGAAAGGTGCATAGCCGCGTGAACGGCGCAATAGATAGGCTCCACCATCGAAGGCGCGCACTACAGAATCATCGCAGCGTGTGTGAATATCGCGATCATTCATCAAGAATGCGTCAGCCAAGACAGCCAGCCTGGTACGGGCTTCTTCATTATCCGTGGCGATCGGTTCCTCACTCAGATTGCCGCTGGTCATGACCAATGCCTTTGGAAAACCATCGTCTTGCTCAAGAAGGAGTTCATGCAAAGGAGTATAGGGCAGCATCAGCCCGATCGTGTTCTGCCCGGGCGCGATTGCATCGCTGATGGTCGATCCACTTTTACGATCGGCAATCACAACCGGACGTTCCCTCGAGAGCAGCAGGCCCCTTTCTGTCTCACCAAGTTCACAATGATCCCCGGCAGCATCGATGTCATAAACCATGACAGCAAACGGCTTGTTTACGCGCAGCTTGCGGCGCCGCAATTCGGTTACTGCTTCGTCATTCGTCGCATCACAGGCGAGGTGGAATCCTCCCAACCCTTTAACGGCCAAGATTTTTCCCTCACCTATCAACTGCCGCGCTGCTTGAAGCGCATCTTCCCGAGCAGC
>JAUWFP010000099.1 GCA_030606845.1 Anaerolineales bacterium
GGCCTCCTCATCCGAACTCCTATCTTTGCTTTCTCAGAAGCGCCCATGATTCGTCTGTCAGAGAACCTCATCCAACTTTCCCAATCAATCCTGCCGGAGAGTATCGCTTCTCTCGGATACATCAACGCGACAGTTCTTGGCCGCAATCTCGCTTTAGCCCTGGCCGTGATAGTCGTTCTTTTTTGGAACTTCTTTATTAACCGCATCTGGACATACTCCGACGCTGAATAAACATCTTACGTTCTCAGCGGTGAAGAGATTTTTCCCGGTGTGTGTATAATCAGCAGTGAAGATCGTCCCCTGTCCACTCGATTTTGAGGGTCACGCACGATCGTCCCGTCTATGTTCGTCATCCATATGACATTGGTATGGAATGTGCACATAGTACGGTGGAGAAGTTGATGACGACTGAAGCCAGGAAGAAACCCATACCCATTTACACAACCCCGGGGGACTGGGCTGCATTGCTCGTATTCCCCTATATATTCGACCCTGTAGGTGAGTGGATCGGATGGATGTCCCCCGATCGCAACGTCTTCGATGTGGATGGCGTTTTCATCGGCTGGCTATCGGATGAGCCTCGAATTCTTAGAAAGCGCATCATCGAAGGAGATCTCATTCGGCGGGAAGTCCCCCCTCACCCCGGCCGGGTCCGACCACCCGCTACCGTCCCCCTACCACCGATGATGGCCGAACTTCCCTTTGAAATCATTGATGTTCTCGATGAAGAACCTGAACGCCTTCACACGACGGACACCGGCGAATTCAAGGAAGATATGGATTGACCGACCCATTGAAATCTCCTCTTGATTCAAAAACTGTTCAATCCTCACGAGTAACACTAAGCCAGTTGATGCTCCCGGTCCAGGCTAATCTTCGCGGTGATGTTCACGGCGGTTGGATTATGAAGCTCGTCGACGAAGCCGGTGCGCTCTCAGCCATGCGCCATGCACAATGCCGTGTCGTCACCATCGCCATCGATCAGATGGCATTTCATAAACCAATCCGAATCGGTGACCTGGTGATCCTGCATGCGGAAGTGACCTACGTAGGGAAGACGTCCATGGAAACCAGAGTTCAGGTCCTCGCTGAAAATCCCATCACTGGAGAGAGAACCTATACCAACACAGCCTATCTGGTTTATGTCGCCCTGGACGAGCAGGGGCATCCTACCCCAGTCCCCAAGCTTATCGCCGAATCCGACACTGAAATAAAGCGAATGTCCGAGGGTGAGAAACGACAGATTCACCGGCTTTCTCAACGGAAGAGCTCCGAGGAGCAGCAGTTTTGACAAGCAAGATTGAAACCCTGACCGACCTTCTGGCTCAAGCAGGCGCGAAACGATTCCTTGAGACTCCACCGCCAGAAGATATGGGTCTGGCAGAACACCTTCCCTTCCCATTCCTGGCAATTGTTGCCCAGCAAGAGATGAAATTAGCATTGCTCTTGGCGCTTATTAATCCCAATATTGGTGGTGTGTTGCTTGTCGGCCCTCGTGGGACCGGGAAGACAACCGCGGTCAGGAGCCTGTCAGACTTACTCCCTGAGGTATCCAGGAGTCGTTGCCCATATGGTTGCCTTCCTGAAGATGTCACTTCGGGCGGTATGGACGAGGTATGCGCGGATTGCGCTCGACGCTACGCTGAGGGTGATCCACTCACCTATATAGATCGCGTTCGGTTAATAGAGCTCCCTTTAAACGCACGACTTGAGGATGTTGTTGGCGGAATCGATGAACGTGCCGCTGTCCAAAAACGGCTGCGTCTAAACCGCGGAATTCTCGCTCGAGCGGATAAAAATATCCTATATGTTGACGAAGTTAATTTGCTTGATGACGACCTTGTTAACGCCGTCCTCGACGCTTCTGCGCAAGGAATTTACACACTTTATCGCGGAACGCTCAGTGCCACCTACCGCGCCCGGTTTGTCTTAATTGGGTCGATGAATCCAGAAGAAGGTCGTCTACGTCCACAGATCCTCGATCGTTTCGGTTTGCGTCTGGTTGTGCGTGGTTTGGATGATCCCGAAGAGCGCTTAGAGGCGTATCGTCGATCCATCGCTCATCGCAGCAATCCCCGTCAGGTGATCGCTGAATACGAAGAGGTCATAATGCAAGTCCGTGAGGAACTGCAATCTGCAAGGGCCGCTCTCCCAAATGTTGAACTTACAAAAAAGGCACAAGACTTCGGGCTTCACCTAATCGATGACCTGGGAATCCATTCACTTCGAGCCGAGATTACGCTCTTTGAAGCGGCTCGAGCTCACGCCGTTGCTGACGGACGGGAAAAAGCTGAAGCAGATGATGTGGAGAAAATCGCCAAGATGGCACTGCGGTTGCGGAGATCCGGCTTTATCGATGACTACCTTTCCTCTCAAATCGATGAGGAGAAAGAGATAAATCGCTTACTTACCAGGCACTCGAAAACCGATCCATCGAAGGAAAAGAAAACAAAACGATCGAAGCCAAAATCGAAAAAATCGTAATCCAAGTATCCAGGGAATCAAATCGGGCCGGTTTTCCCGGCCCGATTACACAGTCTAAACTAATGATCAGGACTTACTTCATCTTCTCGTCGATATATATAACTGCTTCCCCAACCGAGGTTATCTTCTGTGCATCTTCATCGGAGATTTCGCCCCCGAATTTCTCCTCGAAGGCCATGATTAATTCGACCAAGTCAAGAGAGTCGGCTTCGAGATCCTCACGGAATTTCGCCTCGTGTACGACCTTTTCAGCATCCACACCCAAGAGCTCGACAATGATAACCCTTACATCCTCAATTGTATCTGCCATAGTTCGCCTCCTTTTGTGTCTTTACGGCAAGCTGCATTGTAATCGAGGCACTGTTGTAGTTGCAAGTTGACATGTGCCTCTTACACTTGCTATGATGGCATTCTCACTGCATGGAACACCTGTCTATGAGTAAAGTTACGCCCACCTCCAGCAGAAAATCAGACCACATCCTCATTAACCTTAATGAGGAAGTTCAATCCGGTTTGAGAACGGGTCTTGAGTGTTACCATTTTATCCACAACGCACTCCCTGAGATTGATCTTTCAGAGATCGATTTACAAACGACTTTCATGGCGAAACATTTAGACTCGCCCCTGTTGATCTCCTCAATGACCGGAGGGACAAAACGAGCTGATAAAATTAATATTTCTCTGGCCGAGGCTGCTCAGGATAAGGGGATAGCAATGGGAGCAGGCTCCCAACGCGCCGTAATCGAAGAACCTGCACTCGCTGCAGGGATGAATCTACGAAAATATGCCCCCGACATCCTCCTCTTCGCGAATCTCGGTGCAGTTCAATTGAATTTCGGGTACGGCATTTCTGAATGTGAGCTCGCAGTCGAGATGCTAGACGCAGATGCCCTGATTTTGCACCTAAACCCGCTGCAGGAAGCCCTGCAGCCGGAGGGAGACACTCGTTACGCTGGTCTTCTAGAAAAGATCAGCAAGATATGTCAAAAGCTACCGGTACCCGTCATCGTAAAAGAGGTTGGATGGGGCCTCTCAAAAGATGTTGCATTGCGATTGGTGGAAGCAGGCGTCACCGCGATCGATGTCGCCGGTGCTGGTGGTACTTCGTGGTCTCAAGTCGAGATGCATCGTGCAAAGTCACCCGATAGGGCTGCAGTCGCCGCCGCTTTTGTCGACTGGGGAATTCCTACTGCGGATGCGATTCTTGATGTTCGCGGAGCACTTCCAGATATTCCATTAATCGCTTCAGGGGGACTTAGAAACGGAGTTGATGTCGCAAAGTGTCTTGCCCTTGGCGCCGACCTTGGCGGCATGGCTGGACCGCTACTCAAGGCAGCAACTAAGTCCACCGAGGCAGTAATTTCGCAAATCGATCAAATCGTAGCGCAGATTCGATTAAGTATGTTCGCAACAGGAGCACATGAGATTCAGGCCCTACGTTCCACCAAGCTGTGGAAGGAGTCGAGCAAGTGAATACCGAGCCGAGCGTGTACATCGAGGCGATGCAAACCAAGGTCGAAGCACAACTTAAGACCTCGCTCTCACACTTGGATTCCAAAAGTACGGCTCTCCTCGTTCAAATGATATGCCACCATCTTGGTTGGGTTAAAACGGAAGCAGGCCGTGGAAAACGTCTCCGCCCTTTACTCACACTCCTTTGCTGCGATGCCGCTGGCGGCTCATGGAAATCCGCCCTCCCCGCTGCTGCTGCAATCGAGTGGATCCATAATTTCTCGCTCATACATGACGACATTGAAGATAGAAGTGAAACACGCAGAGGCCGTGAGACGGTATGGAAACGTTGGGGGATCGCTCAAGCGACGAACACCGGAGACGCGTTATTCGCATTAGCCCACCTTCTAACACACGAATTGCATGAGCAAGGACACAACTCAGCGACCATCCTCTCGGTCCAGAAACAACTTGATAAGGCATGCCTGGATTTAACAATCGGCCAGCATCTCGACCTGAAATTCGAAGAGACTGACGGAGTAACTGAGGATGAATATGTAGAGATGATCGAAGGGAAGACAGCAGCGCTGATTGCTGCGAGTTGCGCAATTGGTGCTCTCACCGCCCATAGCGAACGTTCAAAGGTCGCACTATTTCAGCAGTTCGGCCATGATTTGGGAATGTCATTTCAAATCTTTGATGATTTGCTGGGGATTTGGGGCGCACCAGAGGTCACTGGAAAACCCAGCGTCGACGACCTGCGCGTCCGCAAGAAGACTTTACCGGTCATCTTCGCCATCAACCATTCGGACGATTTCCAGGAATTATGGGCTTCAGATGAAATCGACGATAATCGAGTAACCATGATGGTAGCTGCACTCAATCGATGCGGAGCGCGAGAGTACGCGGAAGAAGCCACCCGGCGCTGGACAGACTCAGCGCTCGAGGCGCTCACCTTAAGTGAGCCAGCCGAACCAGCCGCCTCGGAGCTGATCCACCTTACGCAGAAGCTTCTGAGCCGAGAGTATTAAATCCTGTTGAGTCAGGTAAAACCTTACATGGTGCTTACAAAACCACTGATTTTGCATTGTTATCAATTGCGGCACATGTCTCTCATGCTATAATCCGAAACATATAAATTATGCCAAGAACAACACGCCAGCTCGATGATAACGTCCCAAGCGATAGCGAAAGCTTGGACCGTTTACAGCCGGGCACCACACTTGAAGATCGATATCTTATCCTGGGCATGCTAGGCGCCGGCGGGATGAGTTCTGTGTACAAAGGGCGTGACCTTCATTTCCCCAACGTAACCAAGCTTGTCGCCATTAAAGAGATGGTGAACCTCATCGCCGATCAATCGATGCATGAAATGATCGTGAAAAATTTTGAACGTGAGGCAGATCTTCTCGCGACCCTCTCACACCCGGCAACTCCCGCAATCTACGACAACTTCTCACATAAGAAACGGTCCTACCTGGTTATGGAATTTATCGACGGTGATGATCTTGAAGCGATTCTTGCTGAAACCACCGATTTCCTGCCGGAGGAAAAAGTCATCGGTTGGGCGATTGAACTCTGCGATGTTCTCTCATATCTGCACAATATCCAGCCCGAACCGATCATCTTCCGGGATATTAAACCTTCGAACGTAATGATCGATCACCATAACCATGTGAGATTGATCGATTTTGGCATCGCCCGTAATTTTCAACCCGGCGAAAAAGGGACGATGATCGGCACCGAGGGGTACTCACCACCAGAGCAATATCGCGGTGAGGCTTCTCCAGCTGGTGACGTCTACGCCCTTGGAGCAACCTTGCACCACCTTCTCACAAAAAGAGATCCGCGTGTAGAAGCGCCATTCTCTTTCGCCGAGAGACCGGCTCGATCGATCAATCCCCTTATCTCGCCTGAAATTGAGACCGTGATCTCAAGAGCCCTCGAGTATGATCCCAAGGATCGCTACCCTTCCGCCATGATCATGAAAGAGGCCATGATCTCCGCCGCAAAGCGTACAGGATTGCTGAGCCAGCCCAGTATCGCTGCAGTGATCTCGCAGAGCGATAAGATCGAGGAGATATGGTCCTTTAAATGCGAGGATGAGATTCGCGGCTCCCCGTTGATCTACGAGGATACAGTCTATGTAGGCTGTTATGACAACAACCTATATGCCTTAGATAAGCAAACTGGCGAATTTCAATGGAAATATGCCACGGAAGGCGGCATAACGGGAAAGCCCGCAGCCGAGGATGGAGTCGTCTTCATTGGCTCTGAGGATGGCCGTCTCTACGCATTGACCGCAAATCGAGGAAGCCTGGTCTGGACGTATTACGCTGAAGGGCCAATCCGCTCTTCTCCCACCCTTTCCGAAGGGCATATTTTTGTCGGTTCTGATGACCGACGACTTCACGTTGTAAATCAGATGAATGGCCGCCGCGCATGGCGCGTGGAAGCGAACGATGCGATCTGGTCCACTCCATTTGTACAGGACGAACTCGTTTATTTCGGTTGTGAGAGCGGCGATTTCTACTGCTATAACTTTAAGGGGGAATTGAAGTGGAGGAAGAAAGCGAAGAGAGGCATCACCTCCTCTGCGATCATCGTGGATGAAATTGTCTACTATGGATCTCGGGACTGGACCATGTATGCTATTGATTCGGAAAACGGCTGGCAGATTTGGCGTTTTCGAATGCGTGGTGCAACGATCTCGTCCCCATCCTTCGCTGAAGGCTTGCTTTTCATTGGCTGCGGGGACAATAATATTTATTGCGTCGACGCCAAGCATGCACGCGAGGTTTGGCGCTACGAAACAGATCACCAGGTTACGGGCTCGCCGGTTGCACATGATGGATCAGTCTATTGCGGATCCGTCGACGGCTCCGTATACTGCCTGGATCACAAGACAGGGCGGCTCCGCTGGCGGTTTCATTCGGATGCTCCAATCACAGGCACACCCTTTATCTCCGATAACGTCCTTTACATCGGTTCAACGGATCACAAGGTGTACGCTCTAATCGCGTAGGTAATCTATTAGAAACATCAATGAGACATCAATAAATGACCCCTTTGAAAACTTTCTTTTCCCGCATTTTTGGATCACCTCCCCCTCAAATCAAAACTGGCTCTCAGTTGATTGGTGGGGAGTCCGTGATGAGCCGCGCCTATCAATCTGCTCCCAACGATCGAATCATCGTCGGTGCAAGCCAGTCAACGGGTCTCGAGCGAAGTCATAATGAGGATGCACAGCTGGTTATCAAAGGGGATTCTGCCGGAGCTGAGCCGCTTCCTGAATTTGGCCTTTTCATGGTCGCTGACGGGATGGGCGGACATCGATCTGGAGAGGTCGCCAGCAACGTCTCCATCCGCTCCGTTGCTCATAAATTAATGGAAGAGACCATCCTTCACATGCTCGATTTGGATAACCCTACCGAAATGCTCCCGCTGCAAGAACTCCTGCATGCTGCTCT
>JAUWFP010000150.1 GCA_030606845.1 Anaerolineales bacterium
CGGCATCAAGATTGTCAGGGCTGAATATTGCTATGATGGTTCACGCTTAACATTCATCACCAGCAGTGAGGGTGATGAGAGTATTGACCTCACGCCTTTAAAACGGGCAATGCGCCGTTCGATTAGAAAAACACAAATCGAATTCCGGAAAGTGGGACCGCGAGATGTGGCCAAGATCATACGCGGTATGGGTGCATGTGGGCTGGAAGAACGCTGCTGCTCCCGTTTTCTATCGGAATTCAGCCCCATCTCGATCAAGATGGCTAAAGCGCAAGGGATCTCCCTGAACCCCCAGGAGATAACCGGCATGTGCGGTCGTCTTCGCTGCTGTCTTATTTACGAGTACGGGTTATATGCAGAAGCCAGGAAGCTTCTTCCGAAGAGGAAGAAAAAAGTGATTACGCCAAGAGGGGTTGGAAAAGTCATCAATGTACTTCCTCTCACGAATATGGTTGTGGTCAAGCTGGAAGATGAACGCAGGGTTGAATTCCACAAGGATGAGATCGAACCCTACGATGAATTGAAAGCTTTGCAGCAGAAAGCCGAGAGCCCCTGCGAAAATAACGAAAAATGCGAAGGTAATAGCGGCAAGAAATCAACCTAAGAGAGTTCCACGAGGGTAGATATGTCATGACGACATCAGACAGAGTTCTCGTAGTCCTGGCTCATCCGGATGACCCCGAATTCTTTTGCGGTGGCACAATTGCCCGTTGGGCAGCCTCCGGCAGGGACATCACCTATTGTTTATTGACTCGCGGAGATAAGGGGTCCGACGACGACAGTTTGTCCACGCAAGAATTGGCGGAGATTCGTGAAGGCGAACAGCGGGCTGCTGCGAAAGCTCTGGGTGTGCATGATGTGATGTTTCTAAAGGAATTGGATGGGTACGTATTACCGACCCTGGATCTGCGACGTGATATTGTCCGCGTTCTTCGCCAGGTCAAGCCGCAGGTCGTGATCACATGCGATCCAACGAATTTCTTCACGAGTAATTACTACATCAACCATGCTGACCACCGAGCGGCTGGTCAGGCTACCCTGGATGCGGTTTATCCAGCGGCCCGTTCAGCGCTTTACTTTCCTGAATTGAGTCACGATGAGGGATTGCAGCCGCATAAAGTTCGAGAAGTTTATATCGCTGGGGCACAGCACCCAAATATAACCGTAGACATCACCGAGTTCTTCAGTCAGAAGGTAGCTGCTCTGAGCGAACATCGCAGTCAGATCAAAGATATCACCGCGCTTGAGGAGCGAATGAGGAACCGCATGCTCGATCCTGAAAGCCCCCCGGATGATCCCCGTTACATCGAGAGATTTAGACGAATAGTATTGCGTCAGTAATTGAACTCACGATGATGAAAACTTTCCTGAGCCAGGCACAGTCGAATCGTGAACAGCTCATTGCCTGGCGGCGGGATTTCCATCAACACCCCGAATTGGCTTTCGCTGAACATCGCAGCGCAAAGATCATCGCCGAAACGCTGGGAGCGATGGGACTAAGCGTCCAGACCGCCATCGCGGAGACGGGCGTTGTGGGTACGCTCAAAGGTGGGCGGCCTGGGCCGACCTTGCTCATACGCTTCGATATGGATGCATTGCCGATCGTGGAAGAAACTGGCGCTGCTTATGCGTCCAAGCAGGAAGGCGTAATGCACGCATGTGGTCACGATGGCCATATGGCGATTGGCTTATGTGTCGCAGAAATCCTTAGCTCAAAATCTCAAGAACTTCACGGAACGATTGTATTCATCTTCCAGCCTGCTGAGGAAGGGCAGGGTGGAGCTGAACGCATGATCGCGGAGGGTATCCTCGACGATTTAGGTGCGTCCAGATCTCTAGGTATGCATATTTGGAATGAGAAACCACTCCACTGGCTCGGCATAGCCCCAGGACCGGTCATGGCGGGATCGGAGCGGTTCGAAATCATAATCCACGGCCGCGGCGGACATGGCGCCTCGCCCCATCTGGCGCGGGACCCCATTCTGGCCGCTTCGCAGCTCATCACGGCCTGCCAGTCGATTATCTCAAGGACTCTCGACCCGTTGGAACCAGGTGTGGTGAGCTTCACAGTTGTTCAAGCAGGCGACGCCTGGAATGTGATTCCCTCCTCAGTTCGATTAGAAGGGACGATTCGCACTTTTTCTGAAGCTTCACGGTTGACAGTCATCGAACGTATGAAAGAGATCACCAGCGGTATCTGTTCTGCTGCGGGATGCCAGGCTGAGCTTGAGTTTGAACGTATTACCCCGCCGCTTGTCAATGACGCCGAGACCACGGCGCTTGCCGCAGAGGTCGCACTGCAACTCTTCCCTGAGTTCGAAATCGATCGCGAGCATCGCGTGATGGGCTCGGAGGACATGGCGTTTTTTATGCAGGAAGTACCTGGCTGCTATCTGTTCATTGGTTCGAGCAACTCGGCTCGCAACCTTGATGCGCCGCATCATAATTCCTTGTTCGATTTCGACGAGAAGGTTCTCCCGATTGCTGCGGGGTTTGTTGCCGCTGTTGCATGGCGCCTGCAGGAGAAGGATTCGTGACTGCGATTTCACGGATCTTCGAGCGCCGTGGTTCTCGGGGCTGGGTTATCCTCGCTGGCGAAGCCCCCCCTGTACGCGGCTCTGAATCGTCGGCATTGGACCCAATAATAGATTTATTGAGAGATGAAGGAGCACTCGTTATCCTCGTTCCTGGAGGGGAGATCCCCTCATCTATACAACCTTTCGTCAAGGATTTGATAGCGCGGTTTCGTGGCAGCTTGAAGATCGTCGATCCTTTTGATGTGGATAAGACCCTCATTCTGGCAACCTGCCAAAATGCGCAGGTGGTACTGGCAATTGGCGGCAATCGTGATGACTGGGTCAGGATCTTTGACGAAGAGCAATTGCCTGCCGATCCGGATTCGATCGTCGCCAATAATTCGGTATTTATTGCCATGGGGAGCTTGATTTCCGTTCTTGGAGAATGGATTTATGATCTGGATAGCGATCAGGTTTCTGATGGCATCGGGTGGTTTCCGAAGGCTATCTTTCTGCCGGGTTTAGAAGCTCCGGCGTCGAAAGAGAGAGTCCGGCAGCAGATAGAAACACAGATGAAGAGCTATGCCATCAGCATCGCCCCCGATACGATCATTGGGGTCGGTCCACAGGGGAAGGTTGAGATCTGGAGCGACGCGGCTCCTGAGATCCTGCTTGGCAAAGGTTGGGTATAAGATGACTGGTGGGAACGGACACAACCCTAACTTGACGTTTATAAATCCGCCAAAACGTGTGGTAAGCCTGGTGCCCTCCATCAGCGAAAGCATCATCGAGCTTGGGGTAGGCGATCGTCTTGTTGGGATTACTGATTATTGCCCTGACCCAACCGGGGGGTCAGACCTCACTGTCGCAGTAGGTGGACCCCGTTCACCGGACATTGAAGTGATCACGAATCTTAAGCCTGAGCTTGTGCTTGCCAATCAGGAGGAAAACAGCCTTGAGACCGTTGAAGAACTCGAGAGACTGGGAATCCCGGTTTGGGTTACCTTCCCGAAAAATGTTGATGATGCCATTCAAATCCTCTGGGCAATCGCCCGAATCTTCCAAATAGAAAGCGAGGCGGCACCGAGGCTCACTCACCTCGAACGAATGCTGGATTGGACAAGGCGAGCATCTCTCATGTCCCCATCTATGAAGGTGTTTTGCCCAATTTGGCAGGAAGAGGATGAACATGCGGGCCTGTGGTGGATGACGATTAACCAGGAGACGTATGTTAACAGCGTCATCTCAATCTCTGGTGGGGAAAACATTTTCAAGATGAGAGAGCGCCGCTACCCGTTGGAAGCGGATCTGGGGCTGGAAGAACCGGAAAAAGCTGGCGAACGCGATACACGTTATCCACGTGTGACCGTTGAAGAAGTCAAGGCTCTTTCACCAGAGGTGGTTCTCCTTCCGAGTGAACCCTATTCTTTCGGAGAGGGAGAGCGAGAACGAGTGGTTAAGGTCCTCGAAGGAACTCCTGCTGTGCAGGAAGGCAGGGTATTTTTGCTGGATGGGCGCTTATTGTCATGGCATGGTACGCACCTGGCGCATGCGCTCACCGAAGTACCAACTTACTTGAACTTCGATTAATCCAGCTCTTCACCCATAAGGCTACCTGCTGATGATTGACGTGGTGTACATTTCAAGACTTCTGTAGAATGTGCTGTAATCGGCAGCAGACAGGAAGGAAATTGTCATGGATATGAATAAGCTTCTTTATCTCTCGAGAGCAGATGTTGAGAGTGTTGATTTAGATGTGAGCACTATTATCGATCTTCTTGAGAAGGCGTTCCATGAGAAGGGCGAGGGCAAAGTCGAAATGCCTCCGAAACCGGGGATTCACACACAGCCGGATGCCTTCATACATGCAATGCCGGCCTACATTCCCTCGCTCAAATCGGCTGGAATAAAATGGGTGAGCGGGTATCCACAGAATCAAGAGCGTGGGTTACCCTACATTACCGGACTCTTAGTGCTAAACGATGTTGAGACAGGCATTCCCTATGCCGTAATGGATTGCGTGTGGATTACGGCATATCGCACCGGAGCCGCTACTGCCCTTGCGGCGAAGTACCTGGCGCGACCGGAAAGTGAAGTTGCTGGAATTCTGGCCTGCGGTGTTCAAGGGCGCACTAACATCGAAGCCCTGGCTGCGATCTTCGACATTAAGCTGGTCTATGCTTATGACATCAACAAGGATGTTCAAAAGCGTTACGTGCAGGAGATGTCTGCTAAGCTGGGGATCGAAATCGTGGGTGTGAATACCCCCGATGAAGCCGTTGTGGATGCAGATCTCGTCGTCACCTCCGGACCGATTCTCAAGCACCCAACCCCGACGATTATGAAGGGTTGGTTGAAACCGGGCGGTTTTGGGAGTGCCGTGGATTTCGATAGTTACTGGCATCCGCAAGCGATGGCCGAGATGGACAAGATAAGCACAGATGACCATTCGCAGTTCGAGTATTACGCATCTGAGGGGTACTTCAACCAGACTCCCGCACCCTATGCCGACCTCGGTGAAATCGTCGTCGGGAAAAAAGCGGGGCGTGAGAACAAGCTTGAGCGAATCCTGGCGATTAACCTTGGGCTTGCGATCGATGATATGGCCGTGGCTCCAGAGATCTACCGCAGAGCGATCGACCGGGGAATCGGGACCCAGCTCGATCTCTGATAGTAAATAAATGAATCTTCACCTGAGAATTTGATTGGAAGGAAAGCAAGGTCAAAGGAGAGATGGATATGCGTACATGTAGTCGATTTATTGCCGGAATCTTCGCCTTTCTCTTCATAGTCAGCGCATCGATTATGCTGCTTCTGTACAATCTGGATGCGACGTTGTTGAATTCCGAGGCGTATAAGATAGCGCTTATCGAAGAAGATATTTATGCGCGCCTGCCGGGGTTTGTTGTACAGCAGATACAGCATGGAATAATGGATGACCCCAGTTTAGACTCCTCTGACCAAAGTGACGGTGATTCAGGACCACCTGATTACTTACGCATTCTATCGGATGATGATTGGGAGTATTTGATTGCAACTTTACTAGAGCCTGAATGGCTGCAAACGACCGTTGAGAGCGTCCTGGATCAGGTATTCGACAATCTGAATTCCGATGCTCCTCCAGAACCAATCTCCATCTCCCTTGTAGAATTAAAAACGAAGTTCGAAGGTCCCGTCGGTTATCAAGCAGTGCTCGCCTTATTGGAAAAGCAGCCTCCCTGTTCGGCCGAACAACTCCTGCAACT
>JAUWFP010000306.1 GCA_030606845.1 Anaerolineales bacterium
GCTCAACTGGTCTTCGATAGCAGCAGGAATATCCGTTTCGCTGCCGATGATTGTCACTCGTTCAGCGAATTGGGCTTCTCCCGCAGAAAAACCTACAACTGGTTTCACGGCCAGTGCAAAGGGTCCTACATCAACCCAATCCTGAGCTATGTTGCGTAAGTTTGTCATCGGAAGAAGAACGTAATGGGAGAATAATTTCTTTTGACTAGAATTTGTGGGGCTCATTTCCTCAACGGCAAATAGTTTCTTGACCTTGTCTTTTATTCGCGTTGATGGTGATGGTTTTTCTAGGATCGCAATCCAGCTCTCACGCAACCCTTCGGCAATTGTATGTGGGTCTAGAGCGAGGTTGAATGCCATGCTGGGGAGTTCGTCGCACCTGACATGCGAAAGAATTTCAGTCATCGCTATAGGATCTGAATTAATTCCTGTATCACCATCCTGGATCTGGGGAAAAATTCCACCAGCGAGCACCATCATTGGAAGTTCTGTTCCCAAAACATCGCGGCAGATGGCGGAATACCATTCGTTTATTCGGAAACCACGGTGATCCTGGCTCTGGTCGGGAGTGCTGTAGGGTCGTGCGGAGGTCCAGCTCTCTGGGCCACCAGCTCCCCAATCGAGCGGTTTGCCATAGCTCCATTGGTAAAGGCCGATTGTGAGAATCTGCAGCAGTTCACTCTTCCCTCGGCGCTGTAGTGATCCCAGGGCGGTTCGCAGAAATGCGGTATCCCAATAATCACCACCGGGTTCTAAGGGGGGGAAAATCGGGTTGAGGCCATACTCGGTCTGGAGCTCGAACAAGGGGATCAGGTGGTCGAGGAAACGCTCGACGAGATCACCGCGAGACCAGCTCGAGGGGTCCCATTGAGCACGCATATTCGGGCGGTCGTGGACCACGATGTGCTGGATACCGCAATCCGCGTAACTAGCGAAAAGCGGTCTCAGAGAGCGAACGTTGACTTCGTCGATTGATGCCTCAAGGTGGATGATCGGCTTGATATCCGCCTCGATCAGTTCGCGCAGGAAGAACTCGGGGATAGCTTGCGAACAAGAACCGCTCAGCGTGAGCCAGGTTGTATTAATGGATTGGAAAATTGGCAGCCAGCGGTCAAGATCCGCCTGGGCGTAGTGTTGCTGGTCGTGATAATAATGAAACCCGAGTCGATCAAATTCTAGGGACATGGCACTTTGATTCCTTCCTGCATAGGTAGATGCAAGAAGCGTGCCATATCCCTAGGATCGTGGTATTAGCGAGAGACCGCCAGCTTGGTTACTTTACCGGACGAGTCTAGTGTGATGCGGGCAAAGTGGGGGTGGCTGCGATCGCCATCGGAGATGTGCTTGGAGAGGGTGATGATTGTCGAACCACTGGCGGAGGAAGCTTGCGATTTTGCACCCATTTGCATGGTTGGGCAAGTGTGATCCTCACCTGAGCAATGGAAGTGCTGCGGATGGATCTTACACGCCGCATCCTGCATGCCCGGAAGATATTGAGAAACGATGAGCTTGACTTTCTTGAGAGAGCTCGGTTTCATTTTGTCAGGTGAGATATCACATTCACCCAGGGCACAGACCGTTTTCATCGTCTTGGGTCTGGAAGTCCTGCGGATAACGGATTTCTCTCCTGGCATGGGTGCAATGTTTGAAGGCGTGAATAGCGGATCGCCATATAGCACAAACGAAATCAAAGTTTTCTGGTCTTCGCCGTCGAGGAAACCTTGCCGGCGATGCATCTCGGTAGCGAGCTTAAGTTTGGCGCGCCGTAAAGCCTCGCCGACAGGTAATTTCTGATTGAGGTTCAGCCAGAATATCCGACCGAGTAAATCGGCGGCAATCAGTGGCGGCGTGATCGAACCGTAGGATATCTTTGTCGAACCCACGATTGCCCGGCTGCCTGAGGAAAGGAACTTAAGGCTGAGCGCAGATTCCGGGGTTTTCGCCAACGAGTTCGCCCCATAACATGCTTCAGTGAATACGACTTTCGGGGCGCGGCCGCTGTTCACGACATCCTGTGGACGTAGGGCGACAGGAAACTCTGCCAAATTGCTGTCATCGCGGAGAGGATCGCGTTGACCATACCATTCGGGCGAATCCTCCAGACCATGGAGGTTGTAATAAGAAAGGCGAGCGGGTCCCATGACAACTGAGGGCAACCGGTTCACTTCAGTCGGCGGTGATGTAACCATCGCTCGCGGGTCACCGATGGTTTTGAAGACTGAAAACGACGCCTTTCGCCATATGCTTGCGGTGTACCCTAGAACTCTCTTGTCACCGCTGAATATCCGTGTGAATCTGCGGAAAAGCCAGAGGTTTAATCGTTGAATCAACCCTATTGAGCGGTTCGTCTGGCGGTGATCTCGGGTCGACCGATCCAGCTGTGTAATGAGCTCGTCTACATCCTGGTCAAACGGAATACGACCCACCGGCCATTCTGGCGCAAAATAATTCTCGTCCGTTGCGGCGTATGGGTTGTCCGACGGTACTACATCGTCATCGTCGTCTGTGGGATTTGGCAGCAGGTGGAAAGGGACGATCCCGTTACCGCCAACAATGAGCAATGCCCCGATCATCTCCCCTCGCTTGGCAAGGGATTGATCGAGATCCGCAATGCGGAGTTTAATCTCCCAGGCATTTCCAGGATCGCAGGGGGAGATATCGAATGCGTCGAGAGTGCTCGGGTCATCGGGGTAGATGCGGTAGGCTGTCCATCCAGGGCGACGGCGAATCGCTTCTACCAGAGAGAGAACAGCATCGTTCACCCTCAAATAGCCATCTTCGCCGAAAATTTGCTGCAAGCGTGTATGGCTTGAAAGCACAACATAAACTGGTGAGCGTCCGTCCTCGTCTCGTGCTCGCTGCCGAGATTTCAAGCGGCTGGCAAGGCGACGGAAATCTTGCTCTATCTCAATCAAGC
>JAUWFP010000061.1 GCA_030606845.1 Anaerolineales bacterium
ACAGCCAGGCCACCAAGCAGACCAAATTCTTCAGTAATCGCGGTGAAGATGAAATCTGTATGAACAGCGGGAACAAACCCTGGTGACCCCAAACCAAAGCCGCTCCCAACGACACCGCCGGAGGCTAACGCGATTAACGACTGCACCAGTTGATACGACCCTCCAATCGGATCCGGCCATGGGTTTATCCATGCCGTAATCCGCTGGCCAACGACATCAAATAGGAAATACCCCAGCGCACCAACAAGTATTCCAAAAATCGAGGCCAGGACGATGATCCACCATCGTCCGGTTGCCAAATAAAGTAGGAGGGCAAGGCGCGCCAAGAAGAGCATCCCCATCCCCACATCGCGCTGAACGAGCAGTAGAACCACCGAGAGCGACCAGATGACAATCAAAGGAAGCAGCGTGGAAAACGCCGGGAGTCCCTCGTCTCGATGGAATGTGAAACACAGTTTTTCACTCAGAAAAGATGCGAGAAAGGCAACCAAAAGCAGTCGAAGAGGCTCAGATGGCTGGAGATAAACCCCGCAGCATCCGAGCCAGAGTCTGGGTTCACCTCCAGTGGGATGGGTGCCGAAAACCAGTGTTAAGCCCATCAACACCAGGCCGACGCTCATCCACACATACCGGTAGCGCCGCAGCCATGTTAGATGCCTATCCCCTTGGAGAACTGCATAGAGGACGGTGAACCCAACGATGAACCAGCCCGTCTGCCGAAGGCCGAAGCTCGGAAAGATCCTCCAAATAGCGAGTAAGCCCCAGCCAGTGAGCAGAAAAGCCGTTGGCAGTAAGATGGGATCGCGCTCAGGATTCGTGCGCTGGAGCGCCCGTCGCGTGAGCCAAAAACCAAAAACCCAAACGGGAAGAACGAGAAAATGGCCCCAGCGATCTCCAAAAGCCACCCATTGGCCGAGACGGGCGGCAGTTGCGAAAGATAATGCCAAGGCAGTGAGAAGCAAAAAGAGGAACGCGAGGCTTCCTAGGAATACCTCGCGCTCCTCGCTTGTTCGTTCTCGATCAGCTAAGATATCGATCCACAAGGAGAGAGTACCTCTTACGCGCCGCTTCTGAAATGATATCCGGGTTCGTGGCAATTGCATCTTCTAGCGCAGTGTGACATTCGCAGGTCACCTCTTCAGGGAGGTCTGCAACAAGACGCGCGATTACTTTCTGGGCGAGGTTGGTATTCTTCTTAACGGTTTGGAATACCATTTCCACCGTGACTGGCTCCTCGGCTTGATGCCAGACATCGTAATCTGTGACATGCGCCATTACGGCGTAGCACATCTCAGCCTCCCTGGCGAGGAATGCTTCAGGAGAAGTCGTCATCCCAATAATGGACATTCCCCAAGCACGAAAAATATTGGATTCTGCGCGGGTGGAGAAACGCGGTCCTTCGATCGTGATGTAGCATCCTCCACGATGGACGCTCCCGCTTACTTCCTCAGTGCTGGAAGCAAGGGTCTCGGAGAGATCAGGGCAAAATGGGTCTGCGACACTGATATGTGTCACTAAACCGCTCTCGAAGAACGAGCGTGGTCTAGAAACTGTATGATCGAATAGCTGATCAGGGATGACAATTTCACCCGGCACATAATCCTCACGCAGCGATCCGCAGGCGCTGATCGCAAGAACGCGCTCCACACCGAACATTTTCAGGGCATATATATTCGCGCGGTAATTCACGGTTGTCGGGGGATAGATATGCCCTTTCCCGTGGCGGGCCAGGAAGACTACTTTTCGACCATTTAACTTGCCTATCGCAAGCGGCGAACTAGGTTCACCAAAGGGTGTCGAAACCTCTTGCATCTCTACGTCAGTCAGATCCGGCATGTCATATGTGCCCGACCCACCAATCACACCGAGAACAGGTTTTTTATCCATAATCTCTCTCTTGTTTCTTGCTATCTTAGCATAGGCTCGAGTTAGAAATCTCCACTTTCATGCACCTGTTGCCCTGCAGAACTTTATGGCTATACGAACTTTCTTGGATCACATGAAGGGCATTACCGTAAAAAGGGTGTTCGCTTCAATTATTCCAGGTCATCTTCAATAACGGGTGCTTCCATTCGGAATTCAACTCTACCGAAGGCAATCTGATCGCCATATGTGAGGACCAACGGTCCTTCGAGCGCTATACCGTTGACTACCGTTCCATTCCGCGAGCCTAAATCCTCCAACCACCATTGTCCCTCGTGAAAGGATAACCGCGCATGGTGCGCGGATGCTGTTTCATCCTGAAGCACCAATGAATTATCGGCTGCTCGACCAATCCGATTATTTGCGATGAGAGCGTATGTAACGTCAACATTCGAATCGTCAACTAATACAAGAACTGTGGGAGGGTAGTGTATTTCAGATGCTCGATGGGATTGTATCTCCTTCCATAGAAAGAGAAGGATCGTGCCCAGAAAAGCGTAGAGGATTAGACCCAAGACAACCCTGATCACAAGTAGTACCAACCCTGGAGTCATTCCTGCTGTTTTTTCTTCTTGGGGATCACTCGGGTTCGTTGGTCACCGGAAGGGCGCGGCGGGAATGGAGGCGAATAAGCAGGCGTTTCACCGGGCGGTCCTCCGGGGTCCTCGCCGTATACGAGCCGATTTCCCGCCAGGTTGATGACATCTCCCGACTGTAGGACATGATGTTTAATTGCCCGCCCGTTGATCACAGTGCCCGCGGAGGATCCTAGATCAAAGGCTTCAAACCGCCCTTCTCTTGCTCGAATTTGAGAATGAGTCCTCGAGATTCGCGGGTCATCGATGATGAGTTGATTATCCAATCGGCGGCCGATGTTTATTACAGGGCGATCCAGGGGGAAATGGCGATCCCCATTGACAATCAAGTATGCGCCCTTAGGAAGCACTCCCGGGTTGGTCTTGGGCTCACTCTGCATGGCCTGTGTGAACTCAAGCGGGCTGGTGCTGTGCCAGGCGACAACTCTCACCTCTTTCGGGCCTAAAGTAGGATCGACTGCGATTGTTACAATCGGTTCACGAAAAACCAGGTAATCACAATCCCGCGCAACTTGCAGCAGCCCTTGCGAGAAGCTATCCTGTAAGTGTGGCGCTTGATCTAGAATTGCTTGCGCATCATCAGGATTCAGCGTGAGCGCGTATTGATCAGGGACGAAGGGTTTGCCATCTTCCGTCCTGCGAATACCCTCATCCATCGCCCGTGAGAGTTGGGCGGCGACCAGAGCAGGCGAAAACTGAACCCCGAGCAATTTGCTCAGGGCGCCCTCGACGAATCTCTCAATTTGTGACTCGATATGATCGATTGGATTAGCCACGTTAACTGAGTCTCTTAACTGGAAAATTTGCCATTCTGCGTGCAATCATAGCACAAATATTAGATGAGCTTTATTTGTTCTTATCAGGGGGATCGGAATCAAGTTGTCTCAATTGTGTCGTGATCCTAAAATCCATGGGTGTTATGCGATCATCTGTAGGCTCTGACACAGGTCGCGGCTTATAAGGCGGTGTCACTTCTGGTGGGCCACCCGTATCCTCTCCATAGATCAATTCGACAGTTGCTACAGTAATGACATCCCCCGGTTGGAGCGAATGGTCCTCGACCTTAATTCCATTAACATAGGTCCCGGCCGTAGAATTGAGGTCATGGAGTATAAATTTGCCGCGGTTAGCTAGCAGCCGCAAATGTTGTCTTGAAACTCGAGGATCATCGATTACCAGATCATTGTCCAACCGACGACCAATTTGGATCAACGCGGTTGATAGCGGGAAATGCCGTCTGCCTTCGACGACAAGAAAAGCGCCTGCTGGGGGTCTATCAGTATCGTACTCCTCGATCGGCGTGATTTCGCCTTTAATATCCAAAGGGTTGCTGCTGTGCCAACCAATGACACGAACGCCGTCATGAGGGAGGGTAGGGTCCGTGGCAAGCGTGAAATGTACTTCTCTTGCAAAGAGAAAACCAGCGTCTTGCAGAGCTTGCCTAAAATCCTGGGATATATCCATTTGAAGATCGTCCGGCAATTGACCGATTTGTCTTAAGCCTTCCGGGTGAACGCTCAATGTGAATTGATCAGGGGCAAATTCACGCCCATCGGAAGCAACACGCGAGGCCCCAATCGCCTCTTTGGCAAATTGGTGGCTAAACTCTTCCAGAGGGAGATCTCGTAGATCGAGGTGCCCTAAGTATTTCTTAAGCCCTTTCTCTACCGCTCTTTGAATCAAAATTAATCGATCGTCCATTCTTATGATTATACCTACCCCCCGTTCGTCGTTAAAAGGGCAATTCGTACTATATACTGGAGATGTGATGCAGCCAGCATTCGAAGAGATCGAACATACTGCCGATTGGGCATTGCGCGTTCGCGGCCAAAATCTCACCGATTTATTCCGCAACGCCGCCCTTGGCATGCTTTCATTGCTAGATATTGAACCTGTCCCTGGAAATACGGAAAGTCGTTCTTTCGAACTGACGGCGGAAGACAGCGAGACGTTACTGGTTGCCTGGCTGGAAGAGCTGCTCTTCCCCCTCGAGGTTGAAAATGCTGCAGTTGTCGATTTCCAGGTTAAAGTACTGCAAAAAGTCCAATTAAAGGCAACGATCGAACTGAAGAAAATCGCATCGATTAAGAAAGAGATTAAAGCCGTCACTTTTAACGAACTTGATATTCGTGCCATTGAAACCGGCTACGAGACGATTATCGTCTTTGATGTTTAGCATGAGGAGATGGCGATAATGGTAGAGAAAAAAGATCTAATAAAAATCACGGATGTCACCTGGGAAATCCCCACTTCTTATCGAGAGGACATGCGCGTTCCAGTGCGGATATTCGCGGATGAAACTTTGATCGAAGCCGCATTAGGCGATAAATCCTTCGATCAAGCTGTTAACACAGCAACACTCCCAGGGCTTGTGAGTCCCGTCGTCGTTATGCCGGACGTTCACCAGGGTTACGGGTTCCCGATCGGCGGCGTTGCCGCGAGCAGGTATCCAGATGGCGTCATCTCCCCAGGCGCGATCGGTTACGACATCAATTGCGGAGTGAGGCTGCTCGCGAGCAGAATTTCGCTAGAAGATGTACGGGGAGAACTCCCCGATCTCGCTTTAGCGCTCGATGCTAATTGTCCAAGTGGAGTCGGCGTCGGTGGAAGTGTGCGGCTCACCACCAAGGAGTTGGATAAAGTATGCCGACAAGGTAGTGCCTGGGCGTTGAAAAACAATTATGCCCGCAGGGATGATCTCGAGCGAACCGAAGAGCAAGGTCAGATTCCTGGCGCCGAGCCTTCCAGTATTAGCTCTCGCGCCAAGCAGCGCGGCAAGGGTCAACTCGGGACACTAGGAGCAGGCAACCACTTCATCGAGATCGATGTCGTTGAAGAGATCTTCCATGAAGCAGCTGCGGACGCTATGGGGCTGGCGGAGGGGTTGCTCACTGTCCAGATTCACTGCGGCTCGCGTGGGTTTGGACACCAGATCTGCTCTGATTATGTCCGTGAATTTCAGAGCGCTGTGAAGCGCTATGGGATCAAATTGCCTGACCGCGAGCTGGTATGCGCGCCTCTGAATTCCCCGGAGGGTAAACGATACAAGGCGGCGATGGCATGCGCAGCAAACTACGCCTTTTGCAATCGACAAGTACTGGCACATCATGTCCGCCGTTCTTTTGATCAAGTGCTCGCCGGCAGAGTGCCAGATTGGGACCTTCACCAGGTTTACGACATCGCCCATAATATGGGGAAAACCGAAACCCACATCGTCGATGGTGAAAAAGTCCGTGTCTGTGTGCACCGCAAAGGGGCAACTCGTGCTTTCGGTCCCGGATTCGAGGGGCTGCCCGAGGTCTACCGCCCGTTCGGTCAGCCTGTCCTGGTCCCCGGCAGCATGGGTACTGCATCCTGGGTTCTCCTGGGAACAGAGGAGAGCATGACAAAATCGTTTGGGTCGTCATGCCATGGCGCTGGACGAGTGATGAGCCGCAGGCAGGCGAAGCGGGAAATTTGGGGCCAAGACCTTCGAGAAAAGCTTGAGGCGCAGGGCATCATCATTCGCGCCGGCTCCATGCCCGGTTTGGCAGAAGAAGCGCCAAGAGCTTACAAGGACGTGGATGCTGTAGTCGATGTTGTCGTTCGGGCAGGTATCGCCGCCAAAGTCGCTCGCCTTCGACCCGTCGTGGTGATCAAGGGGTGAGGAAATAAACTATCTCTTCGTGAAAAACAAAAGAGGCAGTCCAAAATAATAGCGGGACTGCCCCTTTTCGGAATCCACTCTGGTTATTCCGGCATAAGTTTCAGGAAACGGCGCTTCCCAACCTTCAGAATTGCAGGCTTTTTTACGTCGAGAGCCATGTTCGCATCATCGAGCACTTCTCCATCCAATCGGACGCCATTCTGTTTGATCAAACGCCTGGCTTCGCTCCTACTGCTCACCAACCCCGAATCCACCATGACATCAACTATGGTTCCTTCAGGTCCGATGCTGTACTCTGGCATCTCCTCTGGATCCTCATGCTCTTGGAACACTCGGCGGAAAGCGGCTTCGGCAGGCTCAACAGCTTCGTCCCCCTGGTAGATGGCGACGATCTCACGCGCCAGGCGCATTTTCACATCGCGCGGGTGCAGCTTGCCATCGCCTAATCCCAGCTCGATTTCGGCGATCTCATCCGGACTGAAGCGCGTCACCAACCGGAAATAATTCATCATCGCCGAATCTGGGAGCGACATCACCTTTCCATACATCTCCTCTGGCGTTTCATCGATCCCTATGTAATTCCCCGTACTCTTCGCCATCCGCATATGACCATCTGTACCTACGAGTACAGGCGTGGTTAAAGCGACTTGAGGGCGCAGTCCCATGGCCTCCTGCAGTTTTCGGCCGGCAAGCAAATTGAAGAGCTGCTCGGTTCCGCCAAGTTGAACATCTGCCTTTAGTATTGTTGCGTCATACCCCTGAAGCACGCCATAGAAGAACTCGTGCAGCCAGATCGGGTCGCCCTTCTCAAACCGTTTAGAGAAATTGTCACGCACCAAGAATTGCTGAACCGTGAAAAGACTCGCCATTTCGATGATCTGCTCCATGGAAAGCTCTGAAAGCCATTCGTGGTTGTATCGGACCTCTGTTTTCTCAGCATCAAGGATTTTAAAAGCTTGATCCGTGTAGGTCTCCGCGTTTTCCATAACTTGATCATGACTCAGTCGCGGGCGGGCTTTGTCTTTGTCTGAAGGATCACCTACCAGTGCAGTGAAGGTACCAATGACAAATATTGCTTGATGACCGAGATCCTGAAATTGCTTGAGCTTCCTCATGGTTACGGTATGTCCGAGGTGAAGATCCGGCGACGTCGGGTCGTATCCGCAATAGACGCGAATCGGCTCCCCCTTCTCTGCAGAATGGATCAGCTTCTCTTTGAGCTCTGCTTGCATCGCCTCTTTTAACTTCTCTTCCCCCATCTCGACACCTTGCATCAAGATGGCGATTTGTTTTTCGATCGGTTTGCTCTGAGACATTCAGTCTGCTCCTATAATTCTATGTAGCTCCAGGTAATAAAAGATCAAGCGCGGGCTGCATGCGCCCACGCTTGGTTTGCTAGCTTGTACTCCTCAGAATAGAGGATCTCAGCCCGGGAACATACAGCCGAACGTGCATAGGGGGCGGTCAACGCCCCGGTGATAGATGTAGCTGCATCGTCCCTTTAATCCATTCTTTCGCATGACTATGCAATCATAACATATGCGGGAGTTAGCGTTCACTCAGACCGTTCGGATCCCTTCCGCCGGCAAACCCACACATCGCCTTCGAGCTCTGGCTCAAGGAGGTCAGCCTGTCTGGCGATCATCGCCGCCAACTGCTCCCCGCTTTCGATCCCCGTCTTTGCCTCTCGCCCAAAAGATCCTTTGATGCTCGTCGGGGTTTGAAAAGTGAAGACACCCTGATCGCCAACGACCATCACATACCAACCCGCCCCTCTCCTTGTTAACCTAAGAGAGTCGATCTCCCCCCACATCATCTCCAACCTGCGCAAAGGCGTCTGATAGACAAGACCACTTTCTGATACGGTAATTTTCGTATTCCGTTCAAGCCAATTGGAGAAGGAGCTGGCCAATGCGGCAAAAAGAAAGAGAATGGAAAAGGTGAGAGCAACCAAAGAGATGGTACCCACGCGTGACAATAGAACCGCGTCCAGGATACCTAAGGTAAGCACCAAGAGCCAGGCGACCCGTTCCCCGGAACGATTGAGCGTAATCAAACGGTAGGTTTTCTTTGCGTCGAATTCGGTAAAAACCTTCAAGAAGGTTGGATGTTTGTTCACCTCAATCTCCTCGTGAGCAGATCACCAAATGCCTTCCGGTAAAACCTCGGTCTTTTCCTCACTCCTTGAGTTGAATGTGAATCCATTCAATAGGGTCTCGCGCGAATCACCCGCTTGGAAATGCGTTCACCCGCTAAGCCAACAAGCAATACTCCAACCAGTGTAACCAGCATGCCCGCCCACGCTCGGCCAGGTATTGTCTCCCCGATCAACCAGGGAGAGATGAGCGCGGTCCCAATGGGCATCAAATTTAGGGTGATGCTCATTTCAAAGGCTTTCAGCTTCTGGCGGGCGTGATTCCAGATTAAAAACGCAAGCATAGAGCTGGGCACAATTAGCCAGAGCATTATTCCCCAGGTCGACCTTGGTGGAAATGCTTGCACAGGTGAAATGAAGAGTATGGCAAAACCGCCGATGCCCATCGGCAAGGCGGCAAGGGTAAGAGTGTCAACCTTCTTTTCCCGAGCAATCGAACGGCCTACCAAGCTGTTAATCGTGTACGCGAGAACGCCTATGAGCGTTAGCCCAATCGAGTAGAAATCATCTAGATCAACACTCATTCCAAAAAATACCAACCCTCCTGCAATGGCAACGAAAAGCCCCAACCATTGCAGTGAGGTGGGTCTTTCTTTAAGAAAAGCTGCCCCTAGAAGAAACGTGAGTATGGGGATACCGTTGAGCAAGAACGCGGATGTAGTCGCGTCTAATTGCTCCAATCCCTTAAACATCACGATGCTCCCGATGGCAAAACCAGCCAATCCCATAACACTCAGGCGGAGCCAATCTCGGGTATTGAGAACTCGCAGATTCCCTCGAGAAAAGAAGAACAGCAATGGGAGGAAGAGAAGAAAAGCAGCGACATATCGAAGGCTGGCGATATCAAATGGTGAGATATCCTCAAGAACGATTTTAATTAAAGGCGGAGATACAGCCCAGATGAGAACTACGATAAGTGCTTCCACATAAGGAAATGACCTTCTAAGCATGAAGGAATAGCTCCTTAAAAGCATCGATTACTTGAGCCAACGCTTCATCGTCAACCCAATAATGCAATACCAGCCGCATCTGGCCAGCCGGCGATGCGTTGATTCTTATCCCTTTATCGGCAAAACGGCGCACTAAATCCTCACCCGAAATCGGCGCATCATCATCGAGTTGCAGGAAGATCATATTTGTTGCTGGCGTTTCGTAATCCAGGGATATCCCTGGGAGCTCAACAAGCGTTTCTGCAAGCCGGCGGGCTTTGATGTGATCTTCCCTCAACCGATCCATCATACTCTCAAGAGCCACGACCCCCGCTGCTGCGAGCACGCCCGCTTGCCGCATCCCCCCGCCCAGCATTTTCCGTGCACGATGAGCTTTTTGAATGAAGGCTTTTTCTCCACAGATGACCGATCCCGCCGGAGCGCACAAACCCTTCGAGAGACAGAATGTCACCGAATCAGCGGATGCGACCAGCTCTGCAGGAGATACGTCCAGGGCAATCGCGGCGTTAAATATCCGCGCTCCATCAATATGCACCCCCAATCCATGTTCTCTGGCGATGCGCCCCACACCCTGTGTGTAATCTACGCTCAATACCGACCCCCCACAGCGATTGTGGGTATTTTCAAGGCAGATGAGGCTGGTTATTGGAAAGTGATCGTTATCCGCACGAATGGCCGCTTCGATCTCATCGTGTGGA